>NZ_JBXKIW010000015.1:0-19086 GCF_056995035.1 Romboutsia sp.
TGCAATATATCCAGCAAGTACTGGTAACATAAATCCAAATGCAGCTTTACCTATTGATATAAGGAAAGCTGGTAATGGTAAATTTGAACCAAAATTAGCTGGATTTATTGTGTAATCATCAAATAAAAATGCTAATGCTATAAGTATTCCTCCACTTACAACAAATGGTAGCATATTTGATACACCATTCATTAAATGCTTATATATTTTTCTAAATGCAGTTTCATCCTCATTACTTCCTTCGCTAGAACTACTTTCTCCAGAGTGATGATAAATTGGAGCGTCTCCTTTAGATGCTCTTTCTATTAATTCTTCTGCTTTGTGTATTCCATTTGCAACCTTAGTTATAATAACTTTTTTGCCATTAAATCTAGCCATTTCAACTTTTTTATCAGCTGCTACTATTATACATTCTGCATTTTCTATTTCATCTGAAGTTAACATATTTTTGACTCCTGATGAACCATTTGTTTCTACTTTTATCGAAACTCCTTTTTTCTCACCCATTCTATTTAGGCTTTCTGCTGCCATAAAAGTATGAGCTATTCCAGTTGGACAAGCTGTTACTGCAAGTACTTTTGGATAAATTGAGTTTTGATTTTGTGTAGAAGATGCTTCTTCTACTGATTTCTTATTTTGGAATTTCTCGCTTTCCTTTTTATCTATTAATTTAATAAGCGCTTCTACTGATTTTGAATTTATTAAATCATCTCTAAATTTTTCATCCATAAGTATTGTTGATAATCTTGATAATACTTCTAAATGAATATCATTAGCTCCATCTGGTGCTGCTATCATAAAAAATAGATTTGCTAAACTTCCATCAAAAGCTTCATAATCTATACCCTCTTTACAAACTGCTACGCCTAAACATACATTATTGACTGCTTTAGTTTTTGCATGAGGTATTGCGACCCCTTCACCTATTCCTGTTGTACTCATATTTTCACGAGCTATTATAGCCTTTTTATATTCTTCTTTATTATTTAGATTCCCACTGTTGTTTACTAACTCTACAAGATTATCTATAACTTCTAACTTATTTTTCCCTTGTAAATTTAAATCTACCGATTTTTTATTTATTAAGTCTGTTATTCTCATTTTTATCTCCTTTCTGAACTTATTATTTTAAAATTTCTATACTTATTTCATTTTTTAATTTATTTATAAAATCTTTCTCTGCTAAATCATAAGAAAATGCTGTTGCACTTCCACTTGCTGCTCCTACATGTAGAGCATCTTCATATTTATTACTATTTAAATAACCTGCAATAAAGCCAGCAACCATAGAATCACCTGCTCCAACTGAATTTTTAACGATACCTTTAGCCACATTACTTCTTAAAACCATTCCATCCTCTGTAACTAGTATAGCTCCATCTTTTCCCATAGATATCAATACATTTTGTGCACCCATATCTTTTAATTTATTTGCATACAATACTATATCATCTATACTTTCTAGCTTTATACCAAACATTTCTTCTAACTCATGATTGTTTGGCTTTATTAAAAATGGATTATACTTTAATACATTTAAAAGTAAATTTTTAGTAGCATCTACTACTACCTTGATATTTTTTTCTTTAATTCTATCCATTATATTTTCATAAAGTTTTTCATCTAGAGTTGATGGTATACTTCCTGCTAAAACTAATATATCATCGCTATTTAATTTATCTATTTTTTCGTATAATTCGTTTAATTTCTCTTCACATACATGTGGACCTTGTCCATTTATCTCTGTTTCTTCATCCGCTTTTATTTTTACATTTATTCTAGTAAATCCATTTTCAAGTTTTATGAAGTCTAAATTCAGTGCTTTTTCTTCTAAAATATTTTCTATATATTTTCCTGTAAATCCACTTATAAATCCTAATGCAGTGCTTTTATGTCCTAATTCTTTCAATATTAAAGATACATTTATTCCCTTTCCACCAGGATATACGTATTCTTCATTAGTTCTATTTATATTACCGCTATTTAAGTTATTTAATTTAACTATATAGTCTATTGAAGGATTTAAAGTTACTGTATATATCATAGTTTTCACCTCTATTTTCTCTTTATATTTGTAGTTTATGTTCTTAATTTACGTTGTCTTTTATACGTTTGATAACTTTTATCTTTATATTTATGATACCTTGAAATCATTTTCCCTGAAAGCTAAAAAATTTCTCTTAGTTAAAAGAGAAATTTATCATTATTTTATTTAATTTTAAGGTTAAGCTACTTATTTAAACATATTCACAAACTTGTCAAAATTTTTATTTTCACATATGCTTATTACTTTTGATATAGAATCTACTCTTTTATATATATCTAAAAATAATTCTTCATAATCTAATATTTTATCTTTATCAACTGCCAACATTATTACTAATCTTACTTTGTCCATTTCCCAATGTATAGGATTTTTTAAAATACCTATTGCTATTTTACTTTCATTTATTAATCCATTAGCACCATGAGGAATAGCTACCATATTTCCTATTTCTGTTGTTGCTATTCTTTCTCTTTCTAAATAAGATTCTTTCATTATATTATCTATATAATTCTTTTCTAACAGTTTATCGCACATATAATTTATCACTTCTTCTTTACTATTCATATCAATATCTATAAAAAATAAGTCTTGCTGTAATAAATTTTTAATTTGTAGATCTATATATACTTTTTCAGTTTCTATATACTTTTCAATCATTTTTATTTCTTTTTTAGTAAGCATTGGCGATACATTTATTACTGGTATATCTTCTAAGCTTAATGGAACTGTTGATATTACAAAATCAACGTCTATAGCATTTATATAATCTACTAAGTATGATGGTATTATTTTAATAATTTCTAATTTTTCTTTAAATATATTTTCTAATTTTGATTTTATAAGCATTGATGTACCTATACCTGAGGTACAAACTATTATAGTTTTTAGTACCTTTTTTTCATCGTTTTGTGAAGCTCTCTCTAAAGCCCCACCAACATGAAGGGCTATGTTTGCAATTTCATCTTCACTTATTTCTATATTTAAATATTTTTCTATTGTTTTTTTAGCAATTTTGGCTAACTCAAAGGCAAATGGGTATTTTATTTTTATATCATTTACAACTATTGTGTACTGATTTATGTCTAACTTGAGTCTTTTATATAGATTATTTATATGATTATATAAGCATTCTTCAAATATTTTATCATTACTAATATCTATAGATGTTGCTATTTTTAAATCCTGTACAAATTGTCTTATAGAACTTATTATTATATCTTTATTTTCATTATTGTTTATTATATATTCTTTTTTGCTTTTATAATTTAATATATATTTTTTTATATACTTTTTTTCTTGTTGTAAACAATATTCTTCTTTATTTTTATTTATATAAATAGATTTATCTTTATCGCAATTATATATATATACATCTTGATCTATATTTCGGCTTAATGATATTAATATATTATTTAAGATATTTTTAAATTCTATATCAGTTATAATTAACTTTTCATCATCTAAACAGTCTAATAATATCTTATTTATAGTAAATATATTATTTTTTACATATTGTGTTAAAAAATCATTTATATTTAATTCATTATCTTTTTTATTATACAAACTTACTATACATTTTATAATATCTTTCTCTTCACCTAATATAATTATTCCTTGTTTGTGCTTTGTAGCTATTTTTATATTATATTTGCCTAATATTTTTTTAACTTCTTTTAAATCATTTTTTACAGTAGATACACTTACATACATAGAGTCTGCTAAATCGTCTAATCTAATAGCATTTTCATTTGTTGTGCTTAAGTTTAGCATTGTTTTTATAATATACATAACTCGATCTATATCATTATAGATATTAGTATTTAAATTCAATTCATCTAAGTTTCCTTCTATTTTGTATCCAACACCTCTTACAGGCATTATTTTACTATTTTTAAGAACTTTATTTATCTCTTTTATTTCACTTTGAATTGTTTTTGTTGAGCATCCTATTTCTTGACTTAAAGCTATGCTACTTACTGCATTACTATTACCTGACAATGTCTTTATTATGTTTAATTGTCTTGGAGTTATATTTACCGTCACAAAAATCACCTTTATTCTAAATAATTATTTCTAATCTATTTTATATATTCTTCTGTAAGATTAAATTCCTTATACAGATACTCTTCTATAGTATCATAATTTTCTTCAATGCTACATTTACATATTCTTCATTTACTTCAAATGTTTGATTTAATTTTTCTAGCTGTACAATTATTTAATACTACTAAATTCTCCAGATATTTTATTAGTGTTATAGTTTTTTGTATGATAAATTGTTTATTGGTAGTTTACAATATATCTAATTAAAATATTCCATTGACATTTGTCGCAATATTCTATATTATCATTATAAATAATGCTAACAACAAATCAATACCCGCTTGAAGCTTTATAGAAGAGTTGCTAAATTTGGCACACCGAAGGAGTTACACTCTCAGGTACTTTTATAAAAAGTAGGACTGTAAAGCTTAGGGAACTCTGGAGAGACCCATTATGGGCGCCGAAGGGGCAAGGCAATTACGCTCAATCTCTCAGGCAAAAGGACAGGGATTATATACTATACTTAGTACTTTTTTTGAGTACCTTTTTATAGTATGTCGTTTATCCAGAGCTAAATCTATGCTAGATTTAGCTTTTTTTAATCTACCTGTCAATTAATTCATTTTACTCTATTGATTTACTAGGGCATAAAATTCACTTCGCTCTTTGATGTTAAAATATATAAATTTTGTATTTTATCAAATTTAAATCGTGAGCGAAAAATATTAAGGAGTGTATTTTTATGAATTTAATTGATGTTTTAAACCAAATGAACTCTTTCATATGGGGTCCACCTTTACTTGTACTATTAGTTGGTACTGGTATCTTATTTTCTTTTAAGCTTGGATTTTTACAAATTACTAAGCTTCCTACTGCTCTAAAGCTAATTTTTAAAGCTGAAAACAGTGGTAGTGGTGATATTTCTAGCTTCGGTGCTTTATGTACAGCTCTTGCTGCTACTATTGGTACTGGAAATATAGTTGGTGTTGCTACTGCTATAAAAGTTGGAGGTCCTGGTGCATTATTTTGGCTATGGATTGCTGCATTCTTTGGTATGGCTACTAAATATGCTGAAGGTGTACTTGCTATAAAATATAGAACTAAAGACAAAAACGGACAAGTATCTGGTGGGCCCATGTATTATATCGTAAATGGTATGGGTAATAAGTACAAACCTCTTGCAATTTTCTTTGCTGTAAGTGGTGTGTTAGTTGCACTTTTAGGTATTGGTACTTTCACTCAAGTTAATTCTATAACTGATTCTCTTAATGGAAGTTTTGGAGTTGACCCTAGAATAACTGGAATTATTTTAGCCTTACTTGTTGCTTTAATTGTATTTGGAGGACTTAAAAATATATCTAAAGTTTCAACTACAGTAGTTCCTTTTATGTCTGTTATTTATATATTGATGTGCTTATTAATTCTTGTAAGTTCATTTGATAAAATACCATCTACTTTTATGTTGATAATAAAAAGTGCTTTTACTCCTACTTCTGCCTTTGGTGGATTTGTAGGTGCTAGTGTTTCTATGGCTATTCGAAATGGTATCGCTCGTGGTGTATTTTCTAATGAATCAGGACTTGGTAGTGCACCTATTGCTGCTGCTGCTGCTAAGACTGAGTGGCCGGCTGAACAAGGTCTTATTTCTATGACTGGTACTTTTATAGATAGTTTAATTATTTGTTCTCTTACTGGTTTTTCACTTATATTGTCAGGTGTTTGGCATGGAAATTTAAATGGTGCTCTTATGACTCAAAGTGCTTTTGAAAGTGTACTTCCTGGTATTGGGCCTTTATTTTTAACACTTAGTTTAAGTTTGTTTGCTTTTACTACTATACTAGGGTGGAGTTATTATGGTGAAAGATGTTTTGAGTTTTTATTTGGTACTAAAGGTATAAATGGTTATAGAATTATTTTTGTTTTTATGGTATTGCTTGGATCATTTTTAAAATTAGAAGTAGTTTGGATAATTGCAGATATTGTAAATGGTCTTATGGCTATTCCTAACTTGATTGCTCTGCTTTACCTTATGCCTGTGGTTGTTTCTGAAACTAATGTTTATATGGATTATTTAACATCTAAGAAAGAAAATTATATTCACACAAATCTATAGAATGCTCAAAATACCTAGTGTGTGATTACACACTAGGTTCTCTTTATAGTATGATTTATTAAAATATTTAGTAAGATACTTTTTGATGATTTTTTCTAGATTAATGTGAGTGAGAATGATGCATATCTGGAGTATGGTTATGAGTGTGTTCTATTGACTCATGGCTATGTTCATGACTATGTTCTTTATTTTTAAAATCCTTATGAGTATGATTGTGATGACCATCATTATGATTATGTCTATGCTCATGCTGAATAATTTCATGAATATGATTATGTTTATGTTTTTCTACAGCAGCATAATACGCACCAAAAATCATTAGAATAACTGCAATAACAAAATTCCATGTTACTGTTTCATTGTACATTAAAAGGGATAGTCCTACACCAATAAAAGGTGCAACAGCATAATACGCACTAGTTCTTGCTGCTCCTAATTCTCTCTGTGCAGTTATATAAAAGAATATACTTAACCCATAAGCAAAGAAACCTAGAATCAAGGCTATAAATATATACCCTATATCACTTGCATATTCTTTAGTTAAAAATGCTATCATAAGCGACCCTACTCCAGATCCTAATCCTTTAATAACTACTATTTGCATAGGGTCTTTTAAAGACATCATTCTTGTACAATTGTTTTCAAATCCCCAACACATACAGGCTAGCAAAACAAATATTGAACCTATTGAAAATGAAAAACTACTAAAGTCTGCTACTGATAAAATAATACTTGAAGCAGTAATAAAGAAAATTGCTATCCATAGCCTTTTGCCAATTGATTCTTTAAAGATTAATAAAGCAATAAGAGATGTAGCCACAATCTCAAAGTTATTCAATAACGAAGCATTTGAAGCTGTGGTCTTGCTTAACCCAATCATCAAAAATATTGGTGCAGCAATATCTAAGACTATCATCCCTACAGTAAATGGAAGCTCTTTTATTCCAATTCTAGCTTCTTTATGTTTGGCTCCCGTTGAGTTTTTTATCAAACTCATAAGTAACATACCAATACCTGCTCCAAGATATAGTAGAGCCGCCATAATCATAGGAGGTATTTTTTCTAGTAAAAACTTAGATACTGGTGAACTTATTCCAAACAATGCAGCTGCAAGAATTGCTTGAAACACCGCTACATATTGTTTTGATTTTATCATACTCTTTTCTCCCCTTTTGAATGTTTAAATTCTAATATCATTATATTCTATGTTTATTTTTTGTTAGAATATTTTTGTGAAATAACTTATGAAAAGTTTAAAACATATAATCATATATTAGGCATACCATCTCATCTATGAATTTCATCTTATCATCTTTATTTTCTAATTTTGATATTAAAATATAATTTGCATCTATGGTTGTTAGTATTATTTCACATTTTATATCTAGATTTTTTATATTTTCTTTATTATTAATTTCATCAAAAAAATTCATAATTAAATCTTTTACACGTTGTTTCTTTTTATCATTATATTCTCCTATTTCTTCATATTCTTTTTTTATTGTTTCTATATCTTTATAAATAAAAGCCAACTCAGATAAGAGTTCTATATTTTCAATAAAAAAATTTTTTAATATTTGTCTTTTATCATTTTCTTTAGATAGTTTTTCTAAGATTTTTTCTAATTCTAGATATTTTTTCTCAGATATTCTATTTAATATTTCTAAAAAAATATTACTTTTATCATTAAAATAATTATAAAATAATCCCGTTGATACTCCTGCTTTTTTTGCAATTTCCTTTGAATTCGTATTATAAAAACCTTTTTCATTAAATAACTGAAAAGCTGCATTTATAAGACTTTCTTTTTTTTCTATAGCCCTTTTTTGTTTGGGCTCTCTTATGTTTTGTTGCATATAATCACCTATTCCTACACATTATTATTATAATTATATATTTATCTAATATATTAATCAATAAATATGAACTAAATTTCAGTTTTAGTTGACTTTCTTTATTTGAAATATTAAAATAAAATATGAACTAAAGTTCATGTTTCTACATCGTATTTATCAAAGAAGGATTTTTTATGAAAATTAATTCTTTATTATTTTTCTAAATAAAATTTATAATTATACGAAGTAATAAAAAATAACTGCAAAGGTGTGATGTAATATGAAAAGTAATACAAAAAATAATTTAACTTTAATTAGGATGAAAATATTTTTAATAGCTTTAGCAGCTGTTTTGATATTTTGTATATTTGGAAGAAACAACTTGGTAGTTGGAGTAGGAGCAGTTATTATAGCGACAACTATGTTTGGAGAAGATTATACTGCTAATATAGCAACTACCACTCTATTACTTGCTATAATAAATGTCCTTATAGGAGTTTTTGCATATATGGCAATTCTAAATTCCTTTTTAGGATTAATTCTTACATTTTTTATAAGTTTCATTATTTACTATTTATTTAGTTATGATGCTAAGGCCTCAAAAAGTATTGGATTTATCATAACATATTTAATGTTAGTATATTCCCCAGTTCCGTTGAATGATATGCCTATGAGGTTAGTTGCTCTTGCATTCTCAGGAATAGTAATAATGCTATTATATTATACTTTATCTAAGTATAACTTTAATGCTGTTGTAAATAAAGAAATTATAAGTGTTATAGATTCAATAAAAGAAGAAATAGATTTGATTTTAGCTGATGAAGAAATAAATGATAAAAATAAATCTCTAAATATTAGATTGAAAAATATAGAACTCAAGATATATGAAAGAATGTTCAATTCTAAAAAGGAATTAGACAGTATTTATATAAAAGATATAATAATAGTTTTATTAAAAAAAATTAATACAAATCTTCCTATTGTAAAGAAAAAAGAAAGCAACATAATTCTTCTAGAAAATATAAAAAAAATATTTGAAGACATAAAATTATATATATTAAATGAAGATAGTTTAGAAAATTTAAAAGATAACTTAAAAAAGTATCATCATAACCTAGAAACAGATAAAATAGCAAATGATATAGACAAGTATAATTATTATAGTTTAAAAGCTTCAATAGAAGAAATTTATAAATCTATAGAAGATATGGATAATATTAAATCTGTTTATATAAATGAAAGAATTAAATTATTAAAATTAATTAAAGAAAATATGTATGGACTTAAAAATAATTTTAAAATGAATTCATTAAGATTTAATTTAGCAATAAAAGCATCCATATTAATTTCTTTATCTGTTTTTATAGTAAATTATTTTCATATCTATCAAGGACAATGGGCTATATATACAATAGTAATAGTGTTATTCCCAAATGCTGAATTTAACAAGGAAAGAGCTAAAGATAGGATAATAGGCACTATTATAGGAGCTATTTTATTTAATATAATAAACTTATTCATAAATGGTAATATAGTTTGGATGATAATTTTATTACTTATATCTGCGTATGCTTCAACAGTTATAGTACCTTATAATACGAGATGTATATTTATAACATTTAACGCTATATTAGGTATTCAAATAATGTATCCAAATAATGCAGTTTTTATGTTGACTGAATATAGAGTGCTGTTTAGTTTAATAGGTGTAATTGTTACAGCAATAATAATGAATGTTTTCTTCCCTTATAAGTTAAAAGATGATACTAAAAATACTATATTAAAATATATAGATTTAAATCAAAGTATTTTAAATGAATTAGAGAAGGATAACATAGATAAAAATAAGTTAGAGATTATGCTACTTGCTGATAATTATTATTGGAGAAGAATCAATTATAATAATAAAGAATTAAAATGTAATGATATTGAAAATCTATTAAGTGAACAAAGTAATTTTATTACTGATGTAAGCTTTTTATTCAAAACAAGTAATTATGTAGATAATAATGCTGCTTTTGTAAAATCAATAGCAATGAATTTTAAAACAAATATTACTGACAATAATTTTGATGATAAAGCAAAAGAAATCTTTAATTCACTAAGTAGTGATGCTGAAAGATTAATAGTAATAAGCATGTATAAAATCTACTCAGATGTTAAAAACATAAATTTATCAGGTGAAAAAGTTATTACTAATTTGAATAATCTGTAATGAGTTTCCTTACTATAAATGATATGTGAAAATATTTTTAAATTTCAATTCTCTTATTATAAGCATAACTTGCAAAAATGCTTTTTTAGTACTAATTATATGGTTATGACGTACTTTTCTTAAAATACGCAACAAGGGCTTACTTTATCATAGTAAGCCCTATTTTATTAAGTCTATATATACCATATTGACTATAATTTCATTAATGCAAACTTCAAGTATTCTAATACTTACAAATCATATCACACTTGTTTTTGATTCTTGCCTCCTTTCATAAAAGCTTGAAAAAATATCTCACAAGGTAAATTTTATTTATAAAATTATCCCCTAGCGAAACTATTCAAATGATGATATTAGTAAATTCTTAGTTTAAATTAATTAAGCTGCACTTATATTAAGTACAGCCTTCGTCTATTTTACTAGTATGTTATACATTTTAGAATTGTCTAGAACTTCTAATCCATAGTCTATATCTGATTCTAGTGCAATTATATCACCTGTTTTTATAATTACTTCATCATTTTCTTTATATACAATTTTAATACTTCCTTCAATCATTATAAATAAGGTTTCCATTTCATAGTATTCTTTATCTATACTTTCTCCCTTTGCAAGAGAGAAAAATCTTATTTCTACATTCTCATTATTTATTAAAGCTTTACTAGCTATTTGGTTTCCCCTATGACTTACTATTTCATTTATATGTATTGGTTCATAAGGCTTAATATTTTTAAGATATTTCATATTAGTCCTCCTTAACTACTACCAGAAGCATTGACATATTTTCTTTAGCTGTTACTTGATGAGGAATATTAGCTGGCATAACTACCATCTGCCCTTTGACAGCCTCCATAGTCTCATCTCCAATTTTTACTGTAGCAACACCATCAGTTATGTATATAAGAGCATCTCCTTTAGCTGCATGTGGACCTACCCCTTCACCTTTCCCAAATGCAAATGCAGTGATTCCAACACCTTTTTTTTGAGCTAATGTAACTGATTCTATTTGACCTTCTTTTGCAACTACTAAATTTTCAAAATCTACAGGTTTTGCTTTTTCTATATTTTTTATTAATTCATTCATTTATATCTTCTCCTTTTATTTATAAATCTTAAAGACTAGGCAATTATACATTTTTTTATTATTGTTTCCATTTATCAAAGAAATATATACTTGCTTAATCATAACCTATAAAAGAACCATTCTTAGTATAATCGCAGATACAATTTGAATTATAGTAACTCCTAGTGCATAAAATGAGTATTACAGTTTGCAAATCTAACAACGTATTACAATCATGTATTTTAAAATACTTCCGTTTTTAGCATTTATATTTCTTATTTAGTCATACAAATTAAATAAAGGTACATATGTGATTATAATCATATTTAGTATTTCTATTATTTATATATTAAAATTCTTTGAGAATATTTTTTTAAAAAAAGATTAAAATAAGTATGTAATAAACATTTAATATACATATAGCTGAATAGATATTACAATCGTTTGGAAATCATGAATCAATAAGAAAAGGTACTAATACTGTATAAGCACTTGCAGATAAAACAATTGCTAGAACTGGATATAGCGCTTATCTATACAGAATTCAAGAAATTATTTATTAAGAAACAAAATAATATTAACAATATGGAGGTATTTCAAATGAATTTAAATACTAGAGATGTAATTGTGAAAAAACTTCTCGATGCCCAAGAAAATGTACGTGATTATGAAACATTTTCTAAAAAAGTAGATAATAATGAAGTTAGTAGTCTATTTAAACAATTTGCTGAAGAATCAGGTATGCAAGCTAGCAAGCTACAAAAACTACTAGACAAATCTGAAAATAGATAGGAGTAATGTTTCTATCTATGTACACTAACCCTAGAAAACCTATATATTGGCTTTCTAGGGTTTTTATTATAAAAATTAGACAATATAATCCTTATTGTTTTCCATATATATTAATTAGTTTGCTAGATTTCAATTTTATTTTATCATTCGATATTTTTTTCTTACTTATTGTAATTTTCAGTATCTTTTTAAAATTACTTGTAATTCAGACAAATGCATGTTAAAATGTTTTAGAAATCATTAAATTAAAAAAGTTAAAAATAATTCGAAAATCAAAATTTAATAAGGGGGCAATATTATGCAAACAACGAAATCGAATGATACAAAAGTTAAACATCCGCCTGGGTTGTATTTACTATTCTTCACAGAAATGTGGGAAAGATTTAGTTATTATGGGATGAGAGCTTTATTAGTTATGTATTTAACTACAGAATTAATAAAAGGTGGTCTAGGATTTAGTGCACAAAGTGCAACACTTCTTTATGGTTATTTTACAGGCTTTGTTTATTTCACTCCACTAATAGGAGGATGGCTTTCTGATAGATATTTAGGACAACGAAAAGCGGTAACTATCGGTGGTATAACAATGGCTCTTGGTCAACTTACATTATTTGCAGGCCAAAGTAAAACGTTCTTATATTTAGGCTTATTCTTACTTATAATTGGTAACGGTTTCTTTAAACCAAATATATCAACATTAGTTGGTAAATTATATGCAGATGGAGATAAAAGAAGAGATGGTGCATTCACAATATTCTATATGGGAATTAACTTAGGTGCATTCTTAGCTCCACTTGTATGTGGTACTTTAGCAGAAGGTATTTTTGCACAAAAACAAGGTGATGTGATAATGCATTATGGATTTAAATATGGTTTCTTAGCAGCTGCTATAGGTATGATAGTAGGACAAATATTATTTAATGCTTTATCAAATAAATATCTTGGTGACATAGGTAAATACCCAGTTTCACAACAAAAAACTAATGATAAAAATAGTGAAGTTTCAAATGCACCTCTTACTAAGAAAGAAAAAGAAAGAACTGCAGTTATATTCATATTAGCAGCTTTCGTAGTAGTATTCTGGGCAGGGTTTGAACAAGCAGGAAGTTCACTTACAATATATACTCAAGATTTTATAAATAGAAATGCATTTGGAACAGAAATACCTGTATCTTGGTTCCAATCATTAAACCCAGTATTAATAGTTATACTTGCACCAATTATGTCAATGGTATGGACAAAATTAGCTAATTCAAAGCGTGGAGATTTACCAACACCTGTAAAAATGGCTTTTGGTATGATTCTTCTTGGTCTTGGTTTCTTATTAATGGTTGGAGCTGGTTTACAAAGAGGAGATGCTGGAAATGACGTAACTGTAAAAGCAAGTATGATATGGCTTGTTGGAACTTACTTCTTACACACACTTGGTGAGCTTTGTTTATCTCCAGTAGGACTTTCAATGGTAAGTAAAATGGCACCTCCTAAATTAGCATCTTTACTTATGGGAGTTTGGCTAATGGCTAGTTTCTTTGCTAATATAATTGGTGGATATATAGCTTCTTACGTTGAAAAACTTGGACATATCCAAGTATTCGGTACTATAGCAGCAGCTGTTATAGTATGTGGATTGATATTATTAACACTAAGAAAGAAACTTATTTCTATGATGGAAGAATAATATATACAATTAAAAAATCATACAAAAATAAATTTTTTATAAAAAAACTAAGCTACCTTTCTCCTGTAATCAATAGGAGAAAGGTAGCTTAATTTAGTTTATGCTATGCACTATTTTAAGAAATCTCATCTCGGTATTTTCAATTTTTCTTCCCTTTTCATTATTATTGTGTAAATTATTAAATACAAAGCAATGTTTCCTAATGATTATTATAATCAATTCATTAATGAAAACCAATGTCATGTAATGTTTTATATATAACGTTACTAATTCTCATATTCTTTTTCCAAATATTTAAATTTTAATAAAACTTAGAGAGGATTTTTGTATAATATGTAGAATTATATATATATATATAAAGATATTCTAATTATTATGGAGGCTAAAAATGGATTACGAACTATCTGACCTTATAGATATATCTCAACTTCAAAAACTACTTGATAGTTTTTATAATGCAACAGGCATTAGTTCAGGTGTTGTTTCAAGAAATGGAACAATATTGACTATGACAAAATGGACAAATGTTTGTACAAAATTTCATAGAGTAAATCCTGAATCTGAAAAGCGTTGTATTGAAAGCGATAAATATATATTAGATCAATTTAAAAATGGAAATGACATTGTAAACTTTCGTTGTAAAAATGGATTAGTAGATATGGGAGCACCTATTGTAGTAGACGGCACATTTCTCGCTACAATATTTGTAGGTCAAGTTTTGTTTGAAGAGCCAGATATAGAATATTTCAAAAAACAAGCTAATGAATTTGGTTTTGATGAAGAGTCTTATCTTGATGCATTAAAAGATATTCAAGTTGTTGATAAAGAAGAATATGAGAAAACAATTAATTTTCTTAAGGACTTTGCACAGATGGTTGGAGACATGGGATTAAGACAACTAAAGCTTTTAGAAGCTCAAAATAAACTTAAATTTTCTGATGAACGCTATAGGCTTGCTATTTGTGGTTCTAATGATGGAATTTGGGACTGGTGTTTTGTAGATAAGACAGGTTTCGCTTCAGATAGATTTTTAGAGATTTTAGGATATACATTTGATGAAATGAATTCTTTAATTGCTTATTTTATTGATCTTGTTCATCCTGAAGATAGACCCTATTATAGAGAAAAATACATTGAACATTTAAAAGGTAAAAGTGATCATTTTTATCAAGAAGTTCGTATAAAAACAAAATATAATAATTATAAATGGGTTTTAATCCGTGGATCTGCTGTTTTTCACACTGAAGGTAGTGCTATAAGAATATCAGGTTCTTTAACAGATTTATCTTATAAAAAGTCTGCAGAAGAACTATTAGAAAAAGAACAATATCTTTCTAATACTATTATAGATAATTCAAATATTATTATATGCGTTTGGGATAAAGATGGATCTTTAGTTAAATTTAACAAACAGGGCCAAAAAATTTGTGGATATTCAAAAAAAGAAGTTTTAGGCTATAAATGGATATATACCCCACTAAGAGAAATAGGAGAAAAAATATTAAACTATATAAAAAAACCAAGTGCAAATGTAATTCAACAAGAAGGTTCTATTCTTTGCAAAAATAGAGATTTAATTAATATTCTTTGGATTAACCAAATACTTACAAATAAAGATGGTTCTGTGAAAAATATTATTAGCATGGGATTAGATATAACAGAAAGAGTAAATGAAGAAAAAAGACTTACTGAATTTTTTGCAAACATTTCTCACGAGTTGAAAACTCCTTTAAACATAATATTTAGTTCTTTACAACTAGTAGAATCTTATTTATCTAAGGGTTTAGTTTCTGAAAATATAGATAAAATAATGAATTGTAAAAAAGGAATGAAACAAAATTGCTATAGGTTGTTAAGGCTAGTAAATAATTTAATAGACATTACAAAAATAGATGCAGGATATCTAAGTCTAAATATGGATAAATGTAATATTGTAAGTTTAGTAGAAGATATAACCCTATCTATTGCAGACTATGTAGAAATTAAAAATTTAAATCTTATATTCGATACTGATATAGAAGAAAAATTTATATGCTGTGACCCAGACACTATTGAAAGAATTATTTTGAACTTACTTTCCAATTCAATTAAGTTTACAAAACCTGGAGATAACATATTCGTAAGTTTACAAGATAAGGGGGATAATATACTTATTTCTGTCGTAGATACAGGCATCGGAATTGAAAAAAATAAATTAGATATAATATTTGAGCGTTTTAAACAAGTAAACAAATCATTTATAAGAGATCATGAGGGTAGTGGTATTGGCCTATCACTTGTTAAATCCCTTGTTGAAATGCACAATGGTTCTATTAAAGCCAACAGTATTTATGGAGAAGGTAGTGAATTTATAATTGAACTTCCTACAAACACCTTAGATTATGAAGAAACATATAGTCCTTATAAAGAACTATATAAAAAACAAGATACTAAAATAGAAAAAATAAATATAGAATTTTCTGATATATACTTTACATAAAAACACTGTAGATAAATTTGTTTTTACACAAATCTATCTACAGTATATTATATTTAAGCCTTTTATGCTCTTACTAATAATACTTAGCATCCTCTTGGTTTGTACTATATATTAAGTCCATAAATATCAGATAATTCTATTTGTACTCTTTCCACCCTTGAGTTTGATTGTATTTGATTTCTATTTACCATTGTTTCTTTACTTTCATTTATTATAATATTAGGCAATTTTACTATAAATTCTGTCCCCTCACCTACATTACTTTTTACTTTAATTGTACCTCCATGCATTTCAACAAGAGATTTAACTAAACATAATCCTATACCGCTTCCTTCACTAACCTTAGTTAATCTATCATGTACCTGCTTAAACCTTTCAAAAACATAATTAAGTTTGTCCTCATGTATACCTATACCTGTATCTTTAACATAAATCTCAATAAACGCTTCACTAGGAGATATAAAAATCTCTATTTTCCCACCTAAAATATTATATTTAATAGCATTAGATAATAAATTTAGCATTATTCTTTCCATTTTATCTAAATCAAAGGAAATTATCTTTTCTTCTATCTCACAATTAAATATAACTTCTATATTCTTTTCCTTTGCAAATCCAGCTACTGAATTACATATGTCTTTTACATACTTAACTATATCGTAGTTTTTAGGACAATACTCCTCATAACCTGCATCAATTTTAGTTGTATCAATAAGATTATTAACAAGCCTTAAAAGTCTAAAGCTATTTTGTCTAATAATATTTGTATACCTTGCAAAGTTAATAATATTATCACAAGTGATTCCTTTTAATTTAAGTTCTATCAATTGTAGTGAACTAAATATTAAATTTAAAGGTGTCCTAAACTCATGTGATAGGTTTGCAAAAAATTCAGTTCTCAACCTTTCAAGTTCTCTTTCAGTTTCCTTTATAGTTGTAATATCCTGCATTATACCTACTTTTCTAGCTCTATTTTCGTTTTCACCTCTTATAGGAAAACCTCTAAACCATATCCATCTAATTTGTCCATCTGGTCTTATTATCCTAAAAGTTTCATCAAAATCTTTATTTTCTATAGAATTTAAAAACTTATCCCAATCTTTAGAAGCAATATGTCCGTTTTTATTGTTTATATATCTATCTTTATCTTCAGGATGAATAGTATCTCCAAAAGATTCAATATCTTCATATAAGCTTTTACAACTTCTACCAAATACTTTTTCATATCCTGTACTTACATAAATCATCTTTTTGCCTTCTCTTATTAAAAATACACCATCTATATTTTCTGCAAGCTGACGGAACTTTTCTTCACTTTCCTTTAACTTCTGTTCCGCAATTGTTCTATGTGTTATATCTCTTGAAATACCTAAAATTCCAATTACATTATTATTTTCATCAAAGACAGGAGCCTTTATAACTTCACAATCTATAACATTACCATTTTTTAATTTATTAGATTCTTCATATATCTTTATCTTACCTTCTTTAACAACTTCCTTATCCTGATATGTAAAACGTTCTACAACTTCCCTATCATCAATTAATTCTCTATCAGTTTTTCCGATAAGCTGATCTTCACTTTTTCCATGAAATTCTTTAGCAGTACTATCATTTATCAACAAATAAGTTCCATTTAAATCCTTATAGAAAACATGATCTGGAATTGAATTAATTAAAATTTTCAAAACTTTATTTGCCTGTTCTATCTGACTTTTTATTCTTTTTTCTTCATTAATATCTATAGAAAAACCTATAGTTCCAATTATATTTCCCTCTTCATCATTTATAGCTACTTTATAGGATTGAACCCACGTATTATTAAAAGAAAATTTATATATATTTTTTATATTTCCTTTTGTCATTGTTTCCTTGTCTTCTTCTTCAAATTGCATTGCTAAATTAAAAGGCCAAACCTCAAAGTCAGTTTTACCTATTATATTATCAAATGTAAGTCCTCTTTCTTCTTCATGTTTTTTGTTAATATAAATATATTTACCATATTTATCCTTAGCCCAAGCAGCAAATGGTAAACTATCTATTAAAACCTTCATAAATTCATATTCTTTATGTATTTCTATTAGCTGTATTACAAAATAATCATCTTTCTGAGAAAAAACATGTACTTTAAAAAAACCATTAAAAGATTTTATAAATTGCTCTGTCGTACTACTTCCACCATTACTTTTTATATTTTCAAAAAAATTAAACCAATCAAAACTTTCATTAATAAAGGAAGGTAAAATATCTAATATACTTTTTCCTAAAATATCTTCTTCTTTTAATTTAACTATATTTTTAAATTTAGAATTTATATCTAATATTTTAAAATTAATAACATTCCCATTATTATCTTTAATTAGTCGACCGTAAAAATATCCAAATGGAGACTGTTTTACAATCTCCTTATAAAAATTCGCATTATTCATAAATAATCTCACCCCACCTCCATTTTATTTTATATTTACAGATTATTCAATAAGATACAAAATTTATTTAATTTCTAACAAAATTCTTCATTACATTCAAACATAAAAAGCACTCATTTAGAGTGCTTTTGTATTTTTCTTATCAATTACTTTACAAAGAAAACTGCTTATTACAAACCCCATTATTGCAAAAGCTGCCATAATTATAAACATATGTTTATAACCTGTTATCCCTGGTGTTTTATCTAATATTTTACCGTATAAAGAAAAGCAAAACATTGTAGGTGCATAACCAATAAAACTACCTATCGCCATTGCTGAACCTGTTATTTCTCTTGGCACTCCTATTTCTTCCATAGGTGCAAAGAATACCGACCTCATAGTAAATATAA
>NZ_JBXKIW010000016.1:0-95427 GCF_056995035.1 Romboutsia sp.
CATGTACTTCAATATGATGATGTTATGAATAAGCAAAGAGAAATAATATATGCTGAAAGAAGACGTGTATTAGAAGGCGAAAACTTAAAAGAAAATGTAGAAGCTATGATAGAAAACACAATAGAAGATGCTTTAAATATTTATATGGGAGAAGATAAATCATCTTGGAACTTAGATAATCTTAAAGATCATCTTTATCAAACATTCATACCAAAAGGAAGTATAGAAATAGATAGCTTAGATAAATATACTAGAGAAGATATAAAACAACAAATACATGATTTATCTATTAAGATATATGAAGCTAAAGAAGATATAGTAGGCTTTGAGAGAATGAGAGAACTAGAGAGAGTTATACTTCTTCAAGTTGTAGATTCTCACTGGGTAGATCATATAGATGCTATGGATCAATTACGTCAAGGGATAGGTCTTCGCGCAATAGGTCAACAAGACCCTGTAGTTGCATATAAAATGGAAGGATTTGATATGTTTGATGCAATGACTAAACATATCCAAGAAGACACTATAAAATACTTATTCAACATAACTATAGAAGAGCCTGTAGAAAGAAAGCAAGTTATAGATGTTGAGCATTTATCATCTAATGCAATTGATGAACCAGCAAATAAAACTGTTAAAAAAGATGAGGCAACAGGTAGAAATGATGACTGCCCTTGTGGAAGTGGAAAGAAATACAAGAAGTGTTGTGGGAGATAGTTTTGGAGGACTTAAATGTTAAATTTACAAGATTATAGAAACTGTGTGGAGAGTATGTCTTCAAATATAGAAGAATTGAGGGTTTCTCTTTGACATTGCTTTATTATTAATTAAAATAAACGAGAATGAAGAAAAAATGAATGAGCAGGATTTTTGGAATGACAATGAAATTGCACAAAAAATTCTTCAAGAAAATAAATCACTAAAAGAAACAGTAGACGAATATAATGCTTTAAAAGAAGCTTTAGAAGAAATTGAAATTTTAATAGAGATAGGATTAGAAGAAAGTGATGAATCTATTGAAAAAGAAATAGAACAGTCTATATCAAATCTTGAAAAAGAGATAGATAATCTAAGAATAAAGACTCTTCTAAGTGGTGAATATGATAAAAATAATTCGATATTATCTATAAATGCAGGAACTGGTGGATTGGATGCTCAAGACTGGGCTCAAATGCTACTAAGAATGTATATAAGATGGAGTGAAGGCAAAGGCTACAAGGTTAAAATCCTAGACATGATATCAGATCCTGAAGCTGGAATAAAAAGTGCTACTTTGCTTATAGAAGGGCTTAATGCATATGGATACTTGAAAAGTGAAAAAGGAGTACATCGCATGGTTAGAATGTCTCCTTTTGATCCAGCTGGAAAAAGGCATACATCATTTGCATCGATAGATGCTATACCGGAATTAGATGACAGCATACAAATAGACATAAATCCTGTTGATTTAAAAATTGATACGTACAGAGCTTCTGGTGCAGGAGGTCAGCATGTAAATACTACAGATTCAGCGGTAAGGATAACTCATATTCCTACAGGGGTTGTAGTACAATGCCAAAATGAAAGATCTCAACATAAAAATAAAGATACAGCAATGAGAATGCTTATGTCGAAACTTATAGAATTAAAAGAACTTGAACAAAAAGAAAAGATTGAAGATATTCAAGGCAAATATTCTCAGATAACTTGGGGAAGTCAAATAAGGTCATATGTATTCCAACCATATAAACTGGTTAAAGACCATAGAACTAATGCAGAAATGGGAAATGTAGATAGTGCTATGGATGGAAATATAGATTTATTTATAAATGAGTACTTAAAAATGAATAAATCGAAAAAATAATTTAAATAAGGGCTTGAGAATTTAATTCTCGAGCCTTATTTTAAAGTGATTTTCAAACATAATTTATATAAATTAATTCACGATGTAGTGACAAATTTAACGAAAGAAGAGTGGTATATATGAATATAAATGAAATACTAAAAAAAGAATTTAGCCTTAGAGATGAACAAATAAATAACACTATAGCACTTATAGATGATGGAAATACAATACCTTTCATAGCTAGATATAGAAAAGAAATGACAGGTGAAATGAGTGATGTTGTTTTAAGAAATTTTTATGATAAATTAATTTACTTAAGAAATTTACAAAGTAGAAAAGAAGATGTAGTAAGAATAATACAAGAACAAGGAAAACTTACAGAAGAAATAAAATTAAGCGTTGAAAAAGCTAGTACACTTCAAGAAGTAGAAGACATATATGCACCATATAAACAAAAGAAAAGAACAAGAGCAACTATAGCAAAAGAAAAAGGACTAGAAGAATTAGCATTATCAATATTAAATAGTAATGTGGAAAATTTAGATATAGAAGCTAGTAAATATATAAATGAAGAAAAAGAAGTAAAATCAATAGAAGAGGCTATAAAAGGAGCAAAAGATATAATAGCTGAAATGATTTCTGATGATGCAAAAATAAGAAAATATATAAGAGAGTTTGCTTTAAGAGAAGGTATAGTAGCTACTAAAAACTCTAAAGAAGAAAAATCAGTTTATGATATGTACTATGATTATAGTGAAGCTGTAAAAACGATAGCACCTCATAGAGTTCTAGCAATAAACAGAGGAGAAAAAGAAGATTTCTTAAAAGTAAAGGTTGAAATTAATAATGAAAAAGTAATAAATTATATAACAAATGAATATGTAAACAATAATAATTTTAAAAATAAAGTAGAGATAGTAAATACAATAGAAGATGCATATAAAAGATTAATATTTCCTTCAATAGAAAGAGAAATAAGAAATCATCTGACAGAAATAGCACAAGAAAGAGCTATAAGTGTATTTGGTAAAAATATAAAAAGTTTATTATTGCAATCGCCAGTAAAAGACAAAGTAGTTATGGGATTTGATCCTGCCTTTAGGACAGGATGTAAGATAGCAGTGGTTGATAAGACTGGTAAACTATTAGAAGCTACTACAGTGTATCCTACAGAGCCGCAAAACAATGTAGAAGGTGCAAAGAAAACTCTAAAAACATTAATAGAAACATATAATATAGATATAATAGCAATCGGAAATGGAACAGCATCAAGAGAGTCAGAAAAGTTTGTATCAGACATGATAAAAGAAATAGATGGAAATGTTCAATATATAATTGTAAGTGAAGCAGGAGCATCTGTTTATTCTGCATCGGAACTTGCGAGTGAAGAACATCCAGATATAAATGTATCATTAAGAGGAGCAATATCTATAGGTAGAAGACTTCAAGATCCATTAGCAGAACTTGTTAAAATAGACCCTAAGAGCATTGGGGTAGGTCAATATCAGCATGACTTAAATCAAAAAAGATTAGAAGGCGTGTTAAGTGGAGTGGTAGAAGATTCAGTAAATAGTGTCGGAGTAGATTTAAATACAGCATCATATTCTTTACTAGAGCATATTGCAGGTATAAGTAAGACAATAGCTAAAAATATAGTTGTTTATAGAGAAGAAAATGGAGACTTTACTTCAAGAGTTCAGTTAAAAAAAGTAAAAAGACTAGGACCTCAAGCGTTTACTCAATGTGCAGGATTTATGAGAATATCAGATGCAAAGAATCCGCTAGATAACACAGGAGTGCATCCAGAGAGTTATGATATGTGCAAAAAAATGTTAGGACTACTTGGTTATTCACTTAAAGATATAGAAAATAAAAACATAGAAGATATAGATTCTAAAGTTAATGAAATTGGTCTAAAAGAATTAAGTGAGAAATTAGAAATTGGACAAGTAACGCTAAAAGATATAATATCAGAAATAAAGAAACCAGGTAGAGATCCAAGAGAAGAAGGTATAAAACCTATACTTAGAACGGATGTATTAAAAATAGAAGATATTCAAGATGGAATGATACTAAAAGGAACTGTAAGAAACGTAGTAGACTTTGGTGCGTTTGTTGATATTGGTATAAAAAATGATGGATTAGTTCACAAATCGCAAATGAGTAAGTCGTTTGTTAAGGATCCTATGACTATAGTTACCGTAGGGGATATAGTGGATGTAAAAGTCATAGAAGTTGACATGAATAAGCAAAGAGTAGCTTTATCAATGAAATTATAAGCTACATTAGGAGGAAAGATATATGATCTTTATAAAAAATGGAACAATAAACACAATAACTAATGGAATAATACAAAATGATATACTTGTAGAAAATGGAAAAATAATAGAAATAGGGAAAAATATTGTAGCACCACTAGATGCTGAAATTATAGATGCGCAGGGGAAATTTGTATTCCCAGGATTTATAGATGCACATACACATTTAGGGTTATGGGAAGATGGTATGGGATTTGAAGGAGCAGATGGAAATGAAGAAACAGATCCAATAACTCCACAATTAAATCCTATAGATGGAATTAATCCAATGGATAATACTTTTAAGGAAGCAGTGCAAGGTGGGATAACATCAGTATGTACTACTCCAGGAAGTGCGAATGTAATGGGCGGACAATGTATAGCTATAAAAACATATGGTAGAAGGATAGATAAAATGATTATAAAAAATCCTGTTGCTTCTAAAATTGCTTTTGGAGAAAATCCAAAAAGCTGTTATGGAAAAGATGAGAAGACACCACAAACTAGAATGGCAATAGCATCTCTTTTAAGAGAAAATCTTAAAAAAGCAGAAGAATACTTAGAAGAAATAGAATTATATATGGAACATGAAGATAACGACAAACCAGAATATGATATCAGAATGGAAAGTTTATTACCAGTATTAAAAGGAGAAATACCTTTTAAAGTTCATGCACATAGGGCAGATGATATATTCACAGCAATAAGAATTGCAAAAGAATTTGACATAAAACTTACCTTAGATCATTGTACAGAAGGCCATCTTATAGTAGAAGAATTAGTTGAAGAAGGATATCCTGTAGTAGTAGGGCCGTCATTATCAGAAAGATCTAAAATAGAACTAAGAAATTTAACTTTTGATACAGCCGGCATACTTTCTAACGCAGGAGTTAATGTATCATTAATGACAGACCATCCTGTAATACCAGTGCAATATTTACCGATGTGTGCAGGAATAGCAGTAAAACATGGTATGCAAAAAAATAAAGCATTTGAATCTATAACTATAAATCCTGCTAAAATTTTAGGAATAGAAGATAGAGTTGGTTCTATAGAAGTTGGAAAAGATGCAGATATAGTTATTTGGGATGGATGTCCATTAGAAATTCAAAGTAATGTATTATTTACAATAATAAATGGTAAAATAGTTTATAAAAAATAATTAAGGGCGCATACAAAGTAATTATAAAATTTAAATAAGTAGTTGATTTTATATGAAAAATTGAATATTATATAAATATAACAAGGAAAATTAAATAGCACGATAGGTCTTCGGGGCAGGGTGTGATTCCCTACCGGCGGTATAGCCCGCGAGCTACATTTGTAGCATGATTTGGTGAAATTCCAAAGCCGACAGTATAGTCTGGATGAGAGAAGAAGCAAATTTTTTGCATTGTCTATTAATATATATAAAAAGTGTATATTATATAACTTGTACTCAAAAAATAAGCTCGAAGATGATCTCTTCGAGCTTTTATTTTTCCTAATAATAAAATTAGGAGGTTGTATTTTATGCAAGGAACAATTAAAACAAACAAGGTGTTTACAACATCTACTTTAGTAAAGGTAGGGATATTAGGAGCAATAGGATATATACTAATGTTTATATCTGCTCCACTACCAATGTTATTTCCAGAGTTCTTAAAAATAGATATATCGGATTTAACAGCATTATTAGGAGGAATAGCATTAGGACCAATAGCAGGAATTACAATAGAGTTTCTTAAAAACTTACTTCAATTTTTAACTGGAATGTCAACAACAGGAGGAGTCGGAGAACTTGCTAACTTTTTAATAGGTGGCTCATTTGTATGGGTAGTTTCTTATATATACTCTAAGAAAAGAGAAATGTCAGGGATTGTAATAGGGCTTATATCTGGAATTATAGTTATGACTATAGTAGGTTGCATAACTAACTATTTTATAATACTTCCATTCTATAGTACTATAATGCCGATTGAAGTAGTTATTGGAATGGGCGCAGCTATAAATCCTGTAATAGTTGATAAAATTACATTTGTTATATGGATAATAGCACCATTTAATTTATTAAAGGCAGCGATAATGTCTGTACTAACATTACCAATATATAAAAGAACAGAGAAAATTTTAAATAAAGTAAAATAATATAAAAATACCGAATACAAATTGTAGTTGAATTTGTATTCGGTATTTTTAAGTTTACAATGATTTTTTTAAGTGTATTTAAAGTTAGAAGTATTTCCAATAAACTATTATACTGATGATTGCAGAGACAATAGTATATAATAAAGAAATTGTAAAAGGAATATTAAAATAAAATTTCATAAAATACCCATCTGAGCGTGAATCTTTATTAAATAGATGCCTAAGTCCAAAATCTGATATACGAGTTGTAAGACCACCTTCACTAGAAAAAAAGCCGATAATAAGTGTTGATATTAGACCGGTCATAAATGATAATTCTAAAAATGATAGTTTTAAGAATTTAGATAAGGAAAAATTTAGAATTAATAGTATTAAAAGAGATAAGAAAATAGAAATGAATTTTTTCAATGTAAGACCTCCTATATAATATTTATAATTAATATATATGCTAAATTATAAGACTTAGATAACGTAGAATTAATAAATATATATTGGTGCATATGTTAAAAAGCACTTACTTTTTAAAAGTAAGTGCTTAGGGGGAGTAAAGAATATTTAATGTTTTGGGGGAGTAAATATCCTTGATATTTTAATTATGGTCTATATATGAAAATAATATACATATATAATCTAAAAAATTATTTATAATAAATTATAAAACCTTTAAGATATTAGTTTGTTATAATATAATAGATTCTAGTTGATAATTATAATGTGAATAAAGTATTTGATTAAAGATAATGGAGAAAAACTATGATTAATATATATTTAGAAGATGAAAGCAAAACAAAAGAACTTGGATATAAACTAGGAAAACTTTTAACGCCAGGTAGTGTTATATGTTTAGTAGGGGATTTAGGTGCGGGCAAAACTACAATGACTCAAAGCTTAGCACAAGCTTTAGAAGTTGATGACTATATAACTAGTCCCACTTTTACTATAGTAAATGAATATGAAGGTAAAATACCACTATATCATTTTGATGTATATAGAATAGGTAGCAGTGATGAAATGCATGATATTGGATATGATGAATATATAAACGGTGAAGGTGTATGTATAATTGAATGGGCAAATTTAATAGAAGACATACTTCCAGAGGAATATTTACATATAGAGTTAAGATATAAAGATATGTCTAGAGAAATTATATTAAATGCAGTTGGGGAAAAATACCAAAGAATAGTTGAGGAGCTGACAAAATAATGAAAGTTTTAGGAATAGATACATCTTCAATGGCTACGAGTGTAGCTGTAGTAGAAGATAATAAATTAATATGTGAGTATACAGTAAATACTAAGAAAACACACTCTCAAAAGCTTATGCCAATGATAGAGAATATGTTAAATATAAGTGATATAAATATTAATGAAATAGATATGATTGCAGTGTGCGAAGGTCCGGGTTCATTTACAGGTTTAAGAATAGGTATGGCTACTGCTAAAGGTATAGCTCACGTGAATAGCTTGCCAATAGTAGGAGTAAATTCAGTAGAAATATTAGCAGGTAATATGAATTTATGTGATAAAAATATTTGTTCAATATTAGATGCACAAAAAACTCAAGTATATATGGGACAGTACAAGTTTGAAAATAATGAGTTAATAGAAATAAAGAATGTGGATGTTGTTGAAATAGATAAATTGATAGAAGAGTTATCAAATAGTAATAAAGAGTGGATTTTAGTTGGAGAAGCGGTTTATAAATATGAAGACAAGCTTAAAACAGAAGATAATATAAATATACCAGCTCCTTCTCATAATGTAACTAAAGCAAGTAGTTTATGTACTATAGCTATGAATAAATATAATAAAAATATAGGTGTTTGCGATTGCTACAACATAAATCCTATATACATAAGAAAATCTCAAGCAGAAGTTGAATATGATGAAAAGATGAAGAGGTTGAATGATGGAAAATAATTTACTTATAGAGCAAATGACATCGAAAGATATTGATGGAGTATTTGAAGTAGAAAAAAATTGCTTTGAACATTATTGGTCTAAAGATTCATTTAAAAAAGAACTTAATAATGATGTTGCAAGATATCTAGTAGCGAAGATAGATGGAAAAGTAGTAGGTTATGTTGGTATATGGTTTGTAATTGATGAGGGACATATAACTAATGTAGCAGTCCATAGTGATTATAGAGGGAAAAAAATTGGTGACGAATTAGTAAAAGCACTAGTAGAACTATGCAAACAAAATAAAATAGCATCAATGACTTTAGAAGTTAGAGTATCCAATAAAGTAGCTCAAAATCTTTATAAAAAATATGGATTTAAATTGGCTGGAATCAGAAAAGAATACTATAGCGATAATAAAGAAGATGCTATGATAATGTGGAATGATGTAAAGGCGGTGTAAGTATGAAAGATATAATAACATTAGCAGTAGAAAGTAGTTGTGATGAAACAGCTGTAGCAATTTTAAGAAATGGTAGAGAAGTACTATCCAATGTAATTAATACTCAAATAGATTTACATAAAAAATTTGGTGGAGTAGTTCCAGAGGTAGCATCAAGAAAACACATTGAAAATATAGATGGAGTATTACAAGAAGCATTAGATGAAGCTAATATTACATTAAATGATATAGACCATATAGCAGTAACTTATGGTCCAGGATTAGCAGGAGCATTGTTAGTTGGATTATCTCATGCTAAGGCACTTGCTTTTACTTTAAACAAGCCTCTAGTAGGTGTTAATCATATAGAAGGACATGTTAGTGCAAATTATATAGAGCATAAAGATTTAAAGCCACCATTCATAACTTTAATAGTATCAGGTGGACATACTCATTTAGTAGAAGTAAAGAATTATGGAGAGTATGAAATATTAGGAAGAACTAGAGATGATGCATCTGGAGAAGCTTTTGATAAAATAGCTAGGGCTATGGGATTAGGATACCCAGGTGGTCCAATAATAGATAGATTAGCTAAGATAGGTAATAAGAAAGCAATAGAATTCCCAAGAGCTTATATAGATGGATATGATTTTAGTTTTAGTGGAATAAAATCATCTGTTTTAAATTATTTAAATGCTAAAAAGATGAAAAATGAGGAAATAGTAGTTGAAGATGTTGCGGCATCATTCCAAGAAGCAGTTGTAGAAGTTTTATCTAAAAAAGCTATAAAAGCAGCAACTGAAAAAGGATATGATACAATAGCTCTTGCTGGTGGAGTTGCATCCAACTCATCACTTAGAGAAAAAATTACAGAGCTAGGAAAAGAGAATAATATAAATATAAAATATCCATCATTAATTTTATGTACGGATAATGCAGCTATGATAGGATGTGCAGGATATTACAACTTTATTAATGGTAGAGTTGATGATATGAGTTTAAATGCAGTTCCTAATTTAAAGATAGGACAAAGATAGTATTATTCTAGAATAATAAAAAGGTTAATCCATAATTTAATATGGATTAACCTTTTTAGTTCATTTCATTAACAATATTAGCAGCCCATTTTTTAGAAAGGGCTCTAGGCACACCAAATATAAACTTAAATATTTCTTCAGTGTTAGTAAGCAATACTAAAACATAAATAGGAGCACCGTTAAATGCAGCGAAGAAGGTTAATGGTATTGACGCTAACCACATACATCCTAATTCTAAGAAAAGAGCGTATTTTGTATCTCCACCACTTCTTAATATTCCTATCACTACTAATGTGTTAAATGATTTAAGTGCCATCATTATGCCCATTATAATAAATATCTTAGTCATATCAGGTGCTAAGCTTTCAGATACACTAAAAATTTTCAATAATAATGGTATGCTTAATATTAATAAACCACCAAATATTAATCCCGCTAAGAAAGTAAGAGCAGAGAATTTTTTAGCATATACAATGGCTCTATCTAAATGATCTGCACCAAGTTCATTTCCTAGCATTATAGAAGCACCAATAGCTATACACACAGCTGTTATTATAAAGAAGTTACCAGCACTTGAAGCAATTTGGCTAGCTGCAATAGCAGAAGTACCTGCTCTTGAGTATGCAACAGAATATAAAATTGTACCAATTGCCCACGTACTATCATTTAAAAATATAGGGAAACTTTTTGATAAAAATGAGTTTATAAAAGTTTTATCAATAAGCTTTAATTCTGATATACCAAATTTTAATATATAATCTTTTTTTGCAAAATAAACATATCCAAGAATTAAAATCAATTCTACCATTCTAGCTATAACTGTTGCTAAAGCAGCACCTTTCACACCTAGCATAGGAAGTCCTAAATTTCCAAATATAAGGCCATAGTTAAGAATTATATTAACAACTAGCGCTACTGAACTACAAAGCATTCCTAACTTAGGATTTCTAACACTTCTTGAACCCATGCTAAATACTGTACTGATTGCAATAAGAGGATAACAAAATATGACTATACTAAAATAATCAGTACATAATTTAATTACCTCCGAATCATAAGAAAAGATATTAATAATATAAGTTGGAATAACTAAAACTGGTATAAAGAAAGCCAAACTAAGCACAATTGCTAAAATTGTACTAAATCCAGTAACTTTACGGATATTAGTTATATCACCTTTTCCATAAAATTGTGAAATAAAAACTCCTGCTCCACCTGTAATACCAGATAATGACATATTAAATAAGAAGAAAAATTGATTTGCAACTCCTATTGAAGCAACCGATGTTTCTCCTAAACTACTTATCATAACTGTATCTATCACGTTTATAGAAGTAGATATAAGTTGTTGTATAATAATTGGAATGCATAAAGACATAAGGATTTTATAAAATCGCCTATTGTCTTCATTTAATGAAAATAATCCTTGCAAAATATCACCTCTCTATTAAAATGTTATGATATAAATCATATCATAATGCACTACTTATGTAACTAAGTAAATAATAAGATTTAATACAAATAATACTAGTGTGGCATATAAAAAGAAGCCAAATTTGGCTTCTACATAAATTCTTCCCACTGCTCATAAAGAGAAGAAAGTTTATTTTCTAGATTTATTTTCTCCTGGCTTACTTCCTTAGATTTTTCTGGATTAGAATAAATTTCTTCTTGGCATAAAAGAATATCTGTTTCTTCTATTTTAGTTTCAGTTTCTTCAATTTCTTTTTCTAAATTTTGTATTTTAACTCTATTTTTTTTATCGAACTCTCTCTGTTCTCTTTCTTTACGTTTTTCTTCTTTAATTTGTGTTTTAGTTTTCTCTTCTTTTTCTTCAACTATGCTCATTTCATGAATTTGTTTTTTCTTTTCTATGTAGTAATCATAGTTTCCTAGGTATTCAGTAATACCATCTTTATCTAACACCAAAACTTTATCTACTACAGTATTAAGGAAATATCTATCATGTGATATAGTAAATACAGTTCCGCTATATCCATATAAAGCTTCTTCAAGCACTTCTTTAGAATCTATATCTAAATGGTTAGTAGGTTCATCAAGAAGCAATAAATTTGCATTTGATAAAATTAATTTGAGTATAGCTACTCTAGCTCTTTCGCCACCACTTAAAGTAGATATTTTTTTAAATACTTCTTCGCCTTCAAATAAGAATGCCCCTAACATACTTCTTAAAGTAGTTTGAGTTAAATGAGTATTGTTTTGCCAAATTTCATCTATTATAGCATTATTTAAATTAAGAGTTTTTTGTTCTTGGTGGAAATATGAAACATTTACATTAGTTCCAAATTTAACATTACCAGCTAGTGGTGCCAATTCGTCCATAATTATTTTGAATAATGTTGATTTTCCTATACCATTTGCGCCAATAAGAGCAACTTTTTCTCCTCTATAAATATCTAAATCAAGATTTTTAAATAATATTCTCTCTCCGTATCCCATAGAAACATCTCTTACTTGCAGTACATCATTTCCACTAATTACGGAAGGGTTAAATTCGATTCTAGCTTTTTTTCTATAAGCCTCAGGTTTATCTAAAACATCTATTTTTGCAAGTGATTTTTCTTTACTTCTAGCTCTTTTTAAGTGCTTTTCTCTACCAAAACCTTTCAATCTATCTATTGATTCCTCTTGTTTTTTTAAATCTTTCTGTTGATCTTCAAATTTCTTTTGTTCTAACTCTTTTTCAATCGCAGATAATTCTATAAAGTCAGAGTAATTTCCATTGTATGCTTTTAGCCTTTTGTTATGGATTTCAAAAACTCTATTTACTACTTGATCTAAGAAGTATCTATCATGGGAAATTAAAATAACAGTGCCTTTATACTGTTTTAAGAAAAATTCTAACCACTCTATTGCTTCAGAATCTAAATGGTTGGTAGGCTCATCTAGTAAAAGAAGAGTAGGTTTCTTTAAAAGAAGTTTACCTAAAAGAACTCTAGTTTTTTCACCACCAGAAAGTATGCTAATAGGTTTGTCCATATCAGTATCAGAAAACCCTAAACCTTTTAAGACACCTTTTGCTTCAGACTTATATCCGTATCCATTCATTTCAGCGAAATTTTCTAATTTATGAGAATACTCATTCATAAGTTTATCTAGCTGTGAAGAATTTGAATTAGAACTTTCTTCAGCTATTTTTAATTCTAGATTTCTTAAATAAGATTCCATATCTATTAAATCTTTGAAAACTTCTAAAACTTCCTCAAATATAGTATTACTTGAATGAAAGTTAGTATTTTGCTCTAAATACCCTATTTCACAATCTTTTGAAGTATATATATCTCCACTATCATAACCATGTATACCTGAAATTATTTTAAATAAAGTAGTTTTACCAGTACCGTTAATACCGATTATACCAATCTTATCACCTTCATTTACAGTAAAGCTTATATTTTCTAATATAGAATCTATTCCAAAACTCTTGTTTAAGTTATTGCACGATAAAACAATCATAAATTTATACCTCCTTGAACTACCTAAAATTATAATGTTTTGATATAATATAATCAAGGATATTGCATTATGTTTTATAAAATGCAGTAAAATAGTAAGGGATAACTACAAAATATAGCGCAGGAGGTGAGAATGTGGGATCTAAGAATATATCAATGGCAGTAATAAGAAGATTACCAAAGTATCATAGATACCTTGGAGATCTATTAGATAAAGATATACAAAGAATATCGTCTAAAGAATTGAGTGATATAATAGGCTTTACTGCATCTCAAATTAGACAAGATTTAAATAATTTCGGTGGATTTGGTCAACAAGGTTACGGATACAATGTAGAAGCACTTCACAATGAAATTGGAAAAATATTGGGATTAGATAGAAAATATAATGCAGTACTTATAGGGGCAGGGAATTTAGGTCAAGCAATAGCTAATTATTCAGGATTTAGAAGAGCAGGATTTGAAGTAAGAGCTTTATTTGATGCTAATCCAAGAATGATAGGGTTAAAAATAAGAGATTTTGAAGTGTTAGATTCAGAAAATATAGAAGAGTTCGTTAAAGAGAATGACATCGATATTGCAATGTTATGTATTCCAAAAAATGGTGCTCAAAATATTGTAAATAGATTGGTAGGTGTAGGTATTAAAGGTATTTGGAACTTTGCACCTATAGATTTAGAAGTACCTAGAGACGTTATAGTTGAGAATGTAAATTTAACAGAGAGTTTATTTACGTTATCATATTTAATGAAAGAAGAGCAATAAAAAAAAAGCTATCAAAGTAGAATTTCTACCAATGATAGCTTTTTTTATATAAATATTATTCAGGTTGAGGAGCATCAACAGGACAAACTCCTGCACAAGCACCACATTCAACACAAACATCTTCTGCTATAACGTATTTGTCATCTCCTGCAGATATACATTCAACTGGACATTCAGCTTCACAAGCACCACAGCTTATACAAGCATCGTTTATTATGTAAGACATATAAAAATCCTCCCTCAAACATTTATTTTATTTAGTAACATTATAACAAAAATTCTAGTATTTAACAAATTAATTAATTCTACAATAATGTTAATATTATGACATAACAAATATATTTCTATAATGATTTATTTTATTTCATTTTATTTAATTATACTCACAATTATGTTAAAATCAAAAAAATTTATAATATATTAGAAATAAATTATAATTACAATATAAATTATAGGAGGAATAATATACTTATGGCGAAAAAAATTAGAAAAAAACCTTTGTTAATTGTAGTAATAATATTAATTGGATTAATTTTTTTGACAAGTGATATTATAAAAACTTTTAATAATATTGAGCAAAAACAGAATAAGAAAGTAAAAGAATTATCTAATGAAGATACTGAGAAACCTATAGAAAGTAAAAGTATAACCATAAGTTTTGCAGGTGATGTGACGATGGGAAATTATAAAGGGTCCCCACATGATAGCACATTTGATCAGGAATTTAAAAATCAAGATGAAAATTATGATTACTTCTTTGAAAATGTAAGAGGGATTTTTTCTGAAGATGATTTAACAGTAGTAAATTTAGAAGGTCCTTTAACTACAGCATTAGATGCTAAAGTAAAACAATATGCATTTAAAGGTGACCCTTCATATGTAAATATATTAAAGAGTGGAGACATAGAGGCTGTTACTCTTGCTAATAATCATTCTGAAGATTACTTTACACAAGGCATAGAAGAAACTAAATTCATCCTAAAGGAAAATAAGATAAATTATTTTGGTTTAGGTGAGAAAAGTGTTGTAGATTCAAATGGGATTAAAGTTGGTTTACTAGGATATAATGGATGGCCAGAAAACTACAATCAAGAAAATTTAGATAGTATGAAAGATGATATTGAATCACTTAAAAAAGAAGCAGATATGGTAGCTATATATTTCCATTGGGGAGAAGAAAAATCTTATAATCCTAATCAAGTACAAAAAGATTTTGCACATAGCGCTATAGATAGTGGCGCTGATGTAGTTATGGGTTCTCATCCACATGTATTACAAGGTATAGAAAAATATAAGGAAAAATATATTGCATATAGCTTAGGAAATTTCTGCTTTGGCGGGAACAAAAATCCGAGTGATAAAGATTCAATGATATATCAACAAAAATTCAATTTTGAAAATAATAAATTGGTTAATATTGATGAACCACAAATCATACCATGTTCTATATCATCTACTAAATATAAGAATAACTATAAACCCACTATTTTAGATGGTAGTGAAAGAAATAGAGTTTTAAACAAGATTAAAGAAATAAGTACAGCCCTAAATTAAGTTAAGTATATAGATATAATAAATTAAAGTTTATAATCGTAGTTTTAAGTATTAAATTACGATTATAGATTTATCTCATAGAGTAGGTAAAGGACTTAGAAGTATATTATTTAACAATATACTTCTAAGTCCTTTATCAATTATCATATTTTAAATATTTTATTAAAAAATGTTTAAGATGCAATAATTGATGGTAAATAACAAACATGGTTAAAAAATAGTCAAAAACATATTATAAATATTCAATCATTTCAATAGAACTATATTTTTACTAAAATTTAAAGATTAAATATAAAAACTCAGGGGGAATTCAAAAATGTCTTGTAATACTTGTAAAATGTGTGAAAGTGCAGATAAGAGATTAGAAAGTTTTATTGCATCAAAGGACATAGAAACATCATTCCATAGAACAGAGGATCAAAAAATTAAATGTGGATTTGGGCTTCAAGGAGTATGTTGCAGATTATGTGCAAATGGTCCATGTAAAGTAACACCTAAATCACCAAGAGGGATATGTGGAGCAGATGCAGACACAATAGTAGCAAGAAACTTTCTAAGAGCAGTAGCATCAGGTGCAGCTTGCTATTTACATGTAATTGAAAATACAGCAAGAAATTTAAAACATTTAGGAGAGACTAAAGGGTTTATCAAAGGTGAAAATGCTTTAAATAATTTAATTGAAATGTTTGATATCGAGGAAAAAGATAATCATAAAAAATGTATAAAAATAGCTGATAAAGTTATAAATGATTTATATAAATCAAGAGATGATAAAATGGAACTTGTTGAAAAGATAGCATATGGTCCAAGAGTAAAAATATGGAAAAAATTAGGAATAATGCCAGGTGGAGCTAAATCAGAAGTATTCGATGCGATAGTAAAATCTTCAACAAATTTAAATAGTGATCCAGTAGATATGCTAGTTACTTGCTTAAATTTAGGGATATCAACAGGATTATACGGTCTTACATTAACAAATCTTTTAAATGATGTTATGCTAGGAGAACCAGTTATAAGAATGGCTCCAGTAGGATTTAATGTAATAGACAAGGATTACATTAATATAATGATAACGGGACATCAACATTCAACATTCTCACATTTCCAAGATAGATTAAAGGATTCAGATGTAGTAGCTTTAGCACAAGCAGCAGGTGCAAAAGGATTTAAATTAGTAGGGTGTACTTGTGTTGGTCAAGATTTACAATTAAGAGGAGAGCACTATAAAGAAGTATTTGCAGGTCATGCAGGAAATAATTTTACAAGTGAAGCTGTATTATCAACAGGGGCTATAGATATAGTATTATCTGAGTTTAATTGTACAATACCAGGAATTGAGCCAATAGCTGATAAATATAAAGTTAAAATGATTTGTTTAGATGATGTAGCTAAAAAGGTTAATGCAGAATATGTGAAATTTGATAGAGAAAATGTAGAATCAATAAGTACAGAGTTAATAAATAAATCATTAGAATCATACAAAGAAAGAAGAAGTGTAGTAGAAATAGATATACCAAGTGACCATGGATATGAGCAATCTTTAACAGGTGTAAGTGAAAAGAACTTAAAAGAATTTTTAGGAAACTCATGGAAGCCACTTATAAACTTAATAGCAGAAGGAAAGATTAAAGGTATAGCAGCTGTAGTTGGATGTTCAAACATGACAGCTGGAGGACATGATGTAATGACGGTTGAATTAACGAAAGAACTAATTAAGAGAGATATAATAGTTCTTTCAGCAGGATGTTCAACAGGGGGACTGGAAAATGTAGGTCTTATGTCACCAGGAGCGGAAGAATTAGCAGGAGATAACTTAAAAGAAATTTGTAAGTCGTTAGGAATACCGCCTGTATTAAACTTTGGCCCATGTTTATCTATAGGAAGGCTAGAAATAGTGGCTACAGAAATAGCGGCTGAATTAGGAGTCGATTTACCTCAATTACCGTTAGTTTTATCAGCGCCACAATGGTTAGAGGAACAAGCATTAGCTGATGGAACATTTGGATTAGCATTAGGATTACCGCTACATTTAGCATTACCTCCATTTATAACAGGTGGAAAATTGGTAACAGAAGTATTAACAGAAAAATTAAAAGACTTAACAGGTGGTCATGTTATAGTGAACCCAGACCCTAAATCTTCAGCAGACCAGTTAGAAAAAATAATAATAGATAGAAGGCAAAAATTAGGTCTAAGAGAAGTGGAATGCTGTTCATAGAATATTTAATATAGGTTATGAAGACTTTTTAGATTTTAAGAAGAGTGAAGAATTATGTTATAATGTATAGTAACAATGAGGCTATAGAATAATCTATAGCCTCATTGTTATTATACATATGAATTTAAACAATGATTATAAATAATCTAAGAAAGGTATGAATTTAAACAATGAAAATATATGCATTAGTAGGTACTAGTGGAACAGGTAAAAGTTATAAAGCTTTAGAGTTAACTTATGAAAATGAGATAGAGTACATAATTGATGATGGCCTTCTTATACATAAGAATAAAATAATAGCAGGGATATCTGCAAAACAGGCAAAAACAGTTATGGAAGCTGTAAAAAGAGCTATATTTCATGATGTAAATCATAAAGAATCTGTAAAATTAAAAATACAAGAAGAAAATATTGATAAAATTTTAATACTTGGAACTTCAAATAAAATGATAAATAAAATAATAGAGAAATTAGAGATAGAGTACCTTTATAAAACGATAAATATAGAAGATATAAGTAGTGAGAGAGAAATAGCTATAGCAAAAGAGTCTAGAAAAAGAGGTAATCATATAATACCTGTGCCAACTATTGAAATAAAACCAATTGCTAGTGGATTTAGTATAAGTTCACTAAAAAGATTTTTTAGAAGGAATAATGATACAGAAACGCTAATTGAGAAAACTATAATAAGGCCAACCTTTAGCTATATAGGTAAATTTTTTATAAAATCTAATGTAATAGAGCAGATTGTAAATTATGAAGTTAGCAAGTTCAAAAAAATAGACAAAATTAATAATATACAAGTAATCAATACAAATAATAGCATAAATATATTTTTAAATATTAATATTAATGATATTAAACAAATAAAAGAAAGTCGTGAAGTACAGAAAAAAATAAAAGAAAATGTAGAAAAAATAACGCTAATCAATGTAGAAAAAGTGGACATATACATCAATCGATTAAAAAGTAGTTTTATGTCACAAAGTTAAAAAATAAACAATTCCAAAATCAACCAAACTAAAAAAAACTATGTTATAATCAAGTTGTAAGTTCGGGAAAAGGGTTTTCTGAACTAGAGATTAATAATAACATAGTATTTTTAGGGGGGCTTTAAAATGGCAGAAAAAACTTTAAATGTATTCGAAATAGCAAGAAAACAGGTTAAAAATGCATGTGATAAATTAGGTGCAGATGCTGCAGTATATGAAATATTAAAAAATCCAATGAGGGTTATGGAAGTATCATTCCCAGTTAAGATGGATGATGGAACAACTAAATCTTTTACAGGATATAGATCTCAACATAACAATGCATGTGGACCTTTTAAAGGTGGCTTAAGATTCCATCCAGCTGTATGTATGGATGAGGTTAAAGCTTTATCAACATGGATGACATTTAAATGCTCAGTAGTAGGAATTCCATATGGTGGTGGAAAAGGTGGAATGGCTATCGATCCAAGAGATTACTCTGAAACTGAATTAGAAAGAATATCTAGAGGATTTGCAAGAGCTATAGCACCAATTATAGGGGAAAAAGAAGATATACCAGCTCCAGATGTTAATACAAATGGACAAATAATGTCTTGGATGGTAGACGAATATGCTCAAGTTACAGGAGAATTCCAACCAGGGGTATTTACAGGTAAGCCAGTAGATTTCTATGGTTCTTTAGCTAGAACAGAAGCTACAGGATATGGAGTTGCTACAATGGCTATGGAAGCTGCCAAAAAATTAAATATAGATTTAAATAATGTAACAGTAGCTGTACAAGGTTTTGGGAATGTTGGAAGCTATGCAGGTATGTACATAGAAGAAGCTGGTGCTAAAGTTATTGCGGTAGCGGATCATACAGGAACTATATATAATGCAAATGGAATAGATATGAAAGCTCTAATGGAGTACAATAGAGTAAATAGAGGAATAAAAGGATTCGAGGGAGCTGAGGCTACTGAGAATGATATATTAACTATGAACGTTGATATATTAATGCCATGTGCGTTAGAAAATCAATTAACTTCTAAAAATGCAGGAGATATAAAAGCTAAAATAATAAGTGAAGGTGCTAATGGACCTACAACTCCAGAAGCAGATGAAATATTATCTAAAAATGGAATAACTTTAATTCCAGATATATTAGCTAACAGTGGCGGAGTTACTGTATCTTATTTTGAATGGGTACAAAATTTAAGCAGATACAATTGGTCATTTGAAGAAGTTCAAACAAAACAAAAGAAATTAATGGTAGATGCATTTGAAGATATATGGAATTTAGCAAAAGAATATGAAGTAGATATGAGAACTGCTGCATATATGATGTCTATAAAGAGAATAGCAGATGCTATGAAGATGAGAGGATGGTATAGTGATACTCCTCAAACAGAAATAATAGAAGAAAAAGTTTTATTAGCAACTGAATAATTATAAATGAAAAATAAGAAGTGGCCATATAGCTACTTCTTATTTTTCATTTATATATTCAGTTTAGTATCTTTAGTGGCATTAAATATATGGGTAAATTTTAAATTAATAACTTTATTTATGATATGATTTTAAATACTAAAAAAACACATAAATCGATTATTTATGCGTAAAAAGGGCTTAAAACCTATAAAAAACTTTACATTCATCTAGGTTTAATATATAATTAAATGAAAAGAATGTATATTTAGGTGATACATTGGATAAAATAATTAATTTAAATACATAATTTTTATACAAGATGTAAATTTGATAAATACCTTATATTAATAATAAGGATACTACATAAAAGGTTATAATGGGTTACAAAAAAGTTACAAAAAATTTACGGAATATCTTGTGTATTAGTATTTTATCCTAGATAAGCTTCACCTATAAAAATAACACGTAAGATAGCTTATGGTGAATTTTTGGAGGGAAAAATATCATGAAGAGAAAAATATTAGTACCAATGTTTGCGTCGGTAATGGCGTTATCAATGAATGGAATTGCAAATGCAGATGAAGTAGAAAATAAAAACGTTGAAAATAAAGAAGAAAAGACAAGTGCAACAGTAGATTTAGGTGAATACAAAGAATTAACATATAAGGTAGCTACTGTTAAAGATGGAGTAGCCGTAAAAATAAGAGAACAAGGATCTGTTCACCATGTAGCTTATACTGGAGATGAGTTTAAAGTTATAGGGACTCAAGGAGAATGGGTAAAGATAGTTGTTGAAGACGGCGAAGGTTGGTTACCATCAAGATTTGTAGACATAAAAGAAGCTTATGGATATACAAATTCAGAAAAAGTTAATATTAGAAAAGAAGCTAATACAGAATCTGAAATAGTAACGGAATTAGAAATTGGAAGTACTATAAAAGTTTTAGAAGATAATGGAAATTGGATAAAAGTTAAAAAGGGTGAAGAAGAAGGATATATAAGATCTTTATATGTTGCTGATGAAGCACCAGTTATAGAAATCGAAGAAGAAGTTATTGTTGAAAGTACAGAGAGTAGTCAAGTTGTAAATAATAATGAAACTGTAAACGATAATTCGAGTTCTAATAATAGTGAAAGTACAGAGAGTAGCCAAATTGTAAACAATAACGAAACTGTAAATAATAGCTCAACTTCAAACAATAGTTCAAATTCTAATAATAGTGGAAGCTCAAGTAATAGCCAAACTTCAAATAATAATGTAAACTCAAGTAATGATAGTGAACAAGTTGAAAAACCAGCTGAAAAACCAGTTGAAAATCTACCGTCAAGTAATACATCAGTAACTCAAGCTGTAATCAATCTAGCTTATTCAAAAATAGGTTCTCCATATGTTTGGGGTGCGGAAGGTCCAAATAGTTTTGATTGTTCAGGACTTACTTCTTATGTATATAGAAATGCAGCAGGGATAAGTATACCAAGAACATCAGGTGCTCAAGCAGGATATGGACAAACTGTAAGTAAATCGAATTTACAAGCGGGGGATTTAGTATTCTTTAGTACTAATGGAACTGGAAATGTAAGTCACGTAGGTATATATGTAGGTGGAGGTAACATGATACATGCTCCAAAACCAGGTGATTCTGTAAAGATTACAAACATAAACTCTTCTTACTATACATCAGCATTTGTTACAGCAAAGAGAGTTTTATAATAATGAAATTAAGTCGCTTAGAAATAAGCGACTTTTTGTATGTTAAGATTTTATTACTTGTACATTTCATGTATAAATTATAAAATTAAATGATAAAATAAAAATTAAAGATACTGATTATAGAATATATTGACATTGGCATAAAAAGGTGTTAGAATTCAATCAGAATTAAAAATACTTTTAAATTTAGTCCAGAGAGGCTGAAAAAGGAGGAAAAATATATGTTATTACAAGGAAGAAATTTAATCCAACCAGAGGACTTTTCAGTTACAGAAATAGATGAAATATTATCATTATCTCAAAATATAATTGACGCTCCGTCAAAATATTCCCGTATATGTGAAGGCAAATTATTGGCTACATTATTCTATGAGCCATCAACAAGAACAAGATTAAGCTTTGAATCTGCAATGTGCAGATTAGGTGGAAGTATTGTAGGTTTTTCTGAACCTAACTCATCATCTGTATCAAAAGGAGAATCATTAGGCGATACTATAAGAACTGTATCATGTTATGCAGATGTAATTGCAATGAGGCATCCAGTAGCAGGATCAGCAGCTGAGGCATCATCATATTCAGAAGTACCTTTCATAAACGCGGGAGATGGAGGAAACCAACACCCAACTCAAACACTAACAGATCTACTCACTATAAAATCCCTTAAAGGAAGTCTAGAAAATCACACAATAGGACTATGTGGAGATTTAAAGAATGGAAGAACGGTACATTCTTTAGTTAAAGCAATGGCTAGGTATAGAAATACTAAATTTGTATTTATATCTCCAGAAGAATTAAAAATGCCAAATTATATAAAAGAGGCTATACAAGAACAAGGTCATGCATATTATGAAACTAACAATTTAGATGAAGTTATAGGAAGTTTAGATGTTTTATATATGACAAGAGTACAACAAGAAAGATTTGAAAATAAAGCAGAGTATGAAAGATTAAAAGACTACTATATATTAAACAAATCAAAAATGCAAAGAGCATCAAAAGATATGCTAGTAATGCATCCATTACCAAGAGTAAATGAAATAGATGCAGATGTAGATGATGATGATAGAGCTGTGTATTTTAAGCAAGCTAAATATGGAATGTTTGTAAGGATGGCATTGATAATGAAACTTTTAGGAATAAAAGATGTAGCAAACAGCTTTAAAGAAGATATATTAGAGTGTATATAAAAATTTAGGCTAAACAGCATATGACAAAGGGGAGATTTAGATGTGTAAGATCTGTGAAAATAGATATATAGGCGAAGATATGTACCTTATGAAAGTAGAAGGTAAATTTGAAGGAAAAATGGGTCAATTTTACATGTTAAGAGCATGGGATATGTTTCCTCTTCTTTCAAGACCGATAAGCATACATGATATAGATGAAAATGGTATAACATTCCTATACAAGGTTTTTGGTGAAGGAACTAAAATACTAAGTAAATTAAAAATAAACGATACGATAAAATTAGAAGGTCCTTACGGGAACGGATATGAAAAGGTAAAAGGTAAGGTAGCTTTAGTAGGTGGAGGAATCGGTGTAGCTCCATTATACTTAGTAGCTAAGAATATAGAAAACTGTGATGCTTATCTTGGATTTAGAAGTGAATCTATATTAGAAGATGAGTATAAAGCAATCTGTAATGAAGTTCATATAGCAACGGGAAATACCTTTGTAACGGATATTTTAGATGTTGAAAAATATGATTATATATTAACTTGTGGTCCAACTCCAATGATGGAGAAACTAGTTAAGATGGTAGAAGGTACTAACACAAAAATAATGGTATCTTTAGAAAATCATATGGCTTGTGGAGTAGGTGCATGTTTAGTGTGTACGTGTAAAACACAATTCGGAAATAAAAAGACTTGTAAAGATGGTCCTGTATTTTGGGGAGAGGACGTGATATTTAATGGCTAGCTTAGGTGTAAAATTCGGGAGCATAGATTTTAAAAATCCACTTGTAATGGCATCGGGCACATTCGGATTTGGAAAAGAATATAATGAAATTTATGATATACAGAAATTAGGTGGAGTAAGTAGTAAAGGACTTACATTAAACAAGAGGGCTGGAAATACAGGGATGAGAGTTTGCGAAACTCCATCGGGTATGATGAATAGTGTTGGACTTGAAAATCCTGGAGTTCAAGGATTTATAGATAATGAACTACAGTTTTTCAAAAATTTAGATTTAGTAAGAATAGCCAACGTAGGTGGCGGAACTTTAGAAGATTATTTACAAGGTGTACAATTATTAAATGGCCAACCAATAGATATGATAGAGTTAAATATATCTTGCCCAAACGTTAAGGCAGGGGGAATGGCATTCGGTATAAAGAATGAAGTAGCGAGAGAAGTAGTAAGAGAAGTAAGAAATATTACAAACCTGCCTCTTATAATAAAATTATCACCAAATGCAGAAGACATAATAGGAATGGCAAAAGTATGTGAAGAAGAAGGTGCGAATGGAGTATCTTTAGTAAACACATTTAAAGCTATGGCTATAGATATACACAAAAGAAAGCCTGTATTTGAAAACATATATGCCGGATTGTCTGGGCCAGCAATAAAACCAATAGCACTTAGAATGGTTCATGAGGTTTGTAAAAATGTTAACATACCAGTAATGGGAATGGGCGGAATAACCACAGCTCAAGATGCTATAGAATTTATCATGGCAGGTTCGACATGTATACAAGTAGGAACGGCAAACTTTATAAATCCTAAAATTGGTCTTGAAATAATAGATGGAATAGAAGAGTTTATGATAAAAGAAGGAATAAAAAGCTTAGATGAAATAAGAGGCATATTATAAATTTAGGATGAAAATGAAATATAAAACACCATTATATATAGATTATTTATATATAAAATAAAAAGGGAAAACTTGGAGGACATAATTATGAGTAAGGTAGATGTAATAGATATATTAAAGAAAAGTGATGCATTATTAGAAGGACACTTCTTATTATCTTCAGGAAAGCACAGTAACAGATACATACAATGTGCTAAGGTATTAAGATTCCCACAATATGCAGAAGCGGTATTAAGTACAGTAGTTGAACAAATAAAAGACTTAAATATAGATTTAGTAGTTGGTCCTGCAATGGGTGGAGTTATAGTTTCTTATGAATTAGGAAGACAATTAAATAAAGAAACTGTATTCACTGAAAGAAAAGATGGAGTAATGGAATTAAGAAGAGGATTTGAAGTTAAGCCAGGAGCTAGAATAATAATAGCTGAAGATGTTGTTACAACTGGTAAATCAACTATAGAAACGAAAAAAGCATTAGAAGCATTAGGGGGAGAAGTTATAGGTGTTGCTTGTATAGCAAATAGAACTAATGACGATATAGGAATGCCGATATACAGTGCTATAAAGTTAGATATACAAGTACATGATGTGGATGAATGCCCTTTATGTAAAGAAGGGAAATTAAAATTAGTTAAGCCTGGAAGTAGGGAATTTAAAGAACTAGGAATGTAATAATATGTTAAATTGACCTTAGAGAAATCTAAGGTCAATTTTTTTAGGAAATTTGAGGTTATTAATTTATATATTTAATAATTTTACCCAATCTTTAGTTTTTGATATACTTTCATCAGTATCCTCTTTTAAAGGGTCTAAAAAGCTTATTTCTCCTATAAAATTATTGTTTGGAAATGCCTCGTTAAATTTTTCAAAACACTTACCAACTCCACCACCACCATGGCACGCAAATAATGCTATATTTTTATTGGATATTTTATATTTATCTATAAATGTATTGAAAGCAGAGGCATAAGTTCCTGCCCATATAGGTGTTCCAATAAAAATATTATCATAGATACTAATATCTTTATCTTTATTTATAAGAATTGGTTTTTGTTTGAAAATTACGCTTTTACCACCCCATAAATATTTTTTAAATCCAGTTGATGGAAATTCCTTTTTAGGTATTAACTCTAATATGTCTGCATTTATTTCTTTAGATATAGTTTGAGCTATTAGGTTTGTGTTTCCTTCTAATGAATAGTATATTACTAAGTTTTTCATAACATTACCCCCTTTTTATAAAAATATTTATCACTACCATACTATTATAACTTACTTATATTATACACATTTGATAAATATGTAGAAAAAAATTCCTATATATTTAGAATTTCAAATTGAAGCAATATTGTTTTAATTCGTCTAAAAAGACTTGAGAAGCTTTAGATATAGTAATATTTTTATGTAAAATATATGAAAAATGTCTAGTATAAGAATTACCTAATTTTATAGTTGATAGTTCTTTATTTTCAACAGCAGGGGTTGTTACAAAGTCAGAAATGATAGTTATACCTAAATTATTTTTTACAGCTTCCTTTACAGCATAGTTACTACCTAAGACCATTATTCGCTTTGGAATTATTTTATTGGTTGCTAAAAAAATATCTAAAAACTCTCTGGTACCAGAGCCTTGTTCACGAACAATCCATTTTTGATTATGAAGTTTATCAAAATGAAAATTAGAAATGTCTAAGTCTGCACTATAAGGAAAAGCTAAAACCATTTTATCTTCTAAAAAATATTCTTGAGTAAAATTAGATAAAGATGAAGTACCTTCAATAAGTCCAATATCTAAAGTGAGTTCTTTTAAATGCGAACAAATTGAAGATGTGTTATCAATAAAAATTTCTACATCTACATCTGGATATTTTTTAGAAAATATAGCTAAAAACTTAGGTAAAACATATTCTCCGATTGTTAAACTGGCTCCTATCTTTAAGCTACCCTTAATAGAATTAGAAGTATTATTAACTTCCATATATGTAGTATCTAATAGATTTATAATTTCTTTAGCCCTTTTGTATAAAGCATAACCGCTTTCTGTTATAAAAATATTTTTTTGTTTAACAGATCTATTTATCAATATCACACCAAAAAATTTTTCTAGATTTTTTATATGAGTACTGACACTAGGTTGAGATAAATTTAAGAATTCTCCTGCCTTAGTGAAGTTTTTATATTCAACAACTGTTATAAATGTTTTAAATTCCTCTAACATTCAAAAACCTCCAATAAAAGTTTATCTTATGGATATATTATAACTTACATTATTAAAAATATTAATGATTATTATTTATTATATTTATTTTACTTATGATTATTTCAAATGTACACTAAATATATAATCAATAAAAGAAAGGAGTTATTTTTATGGATGGAATAAGACATGATTCAAAAAAATTTAATATATTTTATCAAATAAAAGAAATTTTACCTGGTTTAATAGTAGCGACTCTTATAGGATTAGCAAGTATATTGCTTTCTAAGGTAATTCCTAAACTTGGGGCTGCAACAATATCTATATTTTTAGGAATGTTTATAGGGAATTTGTTTTTAAATCAAAAATTTTTTCAAAAAGGATATAAATTTTCAGAAACAAATTTATTATCATATTCCATAGTATTGTTAGGTGCAACTTTAAGTATATCAACATTAATGGAGTTAGGACTTAATGGAATTTTATTTATAGTATTACAAATGGCTGTCACGATAACGGGAACTTTATATATAGGTAAAAAATTAGGATTTGGAGATAACTTTAGATTTCTTATGGCAGCTGGTAATGCAGTATGTGGTTCATCAGCAATTGCAGCAACAGCACCAGTTATTAATGCTGATGATAAAGATAAAGGGATAGCTATAACAATAGTTAATGTTACAGGTATATTCTTAATGTTTTTATTACCATTTTTAGCCGGTAAATTATATAATCATGAAACTGTACAAACTTCAGCTATGATAGGTGGTACATTACAATCAATAGGACAAGTTGTAGCAAGTAGTGCAATGGTAAGCGAACCAATAAAAGATTTATCAACAATATCCAAAATAGTAAGAGTCGTGTTATTAGTAGTCGTAGTATTCTTATTTGGACATTTAAAGAATAAATCAAACCAGGACATAATGGAAGAAGAGATACAAGATTCTAAAAAAGAAAAAATAAAAGTACCTTGGTACGTTCTAGGATTCTTTATAACTTGTGTTTTATTTTCTACTAATATAATATCGTCAGAAGTATCACAAAATTGTAAAGTATTAAGTAGCAAGTTTGAGATAATAGCTTTAGCAGCTATAGGATTAAGAGTTAACATCAAAGATTTAATAAAACAAGGTAAAGGGGTATCATTATATGGATTATTTGTAGGAAGTTTACAAGTGGTATCAGCAATAGTTTTAATAGGTATATTATTATAAGAATGTCTAATTAGGCATTCTTTTTATTTAATAGGGAATCTATATATTAAAAAAGGAATGTAGATTTCTACATTCCTAAAATTTGCTTTATTTCATCACATAACATATCAAGATGTTGTGGATTATTTATTAAATCAATTTCGTTTATATTTACATATAAAATAGGTGATTGATCATATTCTCCTATCCATCTTTCGTATCTGTTGTGAAGATTTGTCCAATAACCTAAGTCAACAGCCTTTTCCATTTCACGACCTCTAAGTCCTATTCTATTAACTACAGTATCTATAGAACCATCTAAGTATATCATTAAGTCTGGTCTCCTTAGATGAGGAACCATATCATTAAATAAATCTCTATAAGTTATATAATCTCTTTTGCTCATTTTTCCGTTATCAAATAGGTTTCTAGCGAATATTTCAACGTCTTCATATATACTTCTATCTTGTATGTTATTTAACCCGTTGCTATCTATTTCTTTTTGTTGCTTAAATCTTTGAGCTAAGAAATATAATTGTAAGTGGAATCCCCACTTTTCTTGATCTTTATAAAAATCTTCTAAGTATGGGTTTCCGTCAACCTTCTCATAGTGAGTTTCAAATCTGAGTCTTTCTCCAACTAATTTTGTTAAAGTAGATTTCCCAGCTCCGACATTTCCTGCTACTGTTATAAATAAATCTCTATTTAAAGGTTTATTACATTGATTTACTAAATTAAACATTCTGTCTAGCCTCCTAAGGTCTTTATTGCATCTTCTACCTTGTTTATTATAAATTGTCTATCATTCTCATTATTTAAGAAATCCAGTTTTGAATTATCAACTTCTATAATTATAGGTTCTTTACCCATAAAGTTGTGTTTTATAGATAGTGGATTAAAATAATACTTATATTCAGTACTTAATTCATGTATATAGTTTCTATCCATTTGTCTTTCGAAACTTCTATCTCTAATAGCTATTCTTTTCATTAAAACATCCGTATCTGAATTTAAATATACTATTATATCTGGTTGAGGTAGGTCATTGACGAATATATTATACATTTGCTTATATCTATGGAATTGCATTTTATCAAGCGTTATTCCTGCGAATATAAGATTTTTTATAATGTGGTAGTCGCTAACTATGCCTTGTGACTTACTTAATGTATTTTTTTCAATATCTTCTAATTGTTTGACTCTATTAAATAGAAAAAATGCTTCGGTTTGTAAAGCATATTCTTTAATATCAGTATAAAATTTTGATAAAAATGGATTTTCTTCAACTATTTCTCTTAAAAGAGTATAACCAAAATGTTGGTTAAGTATATTTGCTAAGGTAGTCTTTCCTACACCTATAGCACCTTCTATAGCAATAAACGCGCCTTTGTTATTCATTTAAAATCACCTTCTAAAAATAATGTCTTATGTATCTTATCAAAAAAAACTTCTTAATTCTACTCTAGACTTTTTAAATTAAATTTGCACATATATAAAAGTTAATTTAATTTATGCAAAATTTGGGTAAATTAAGAATATGATAATAAATATAAATACCCAAAAGGAGATAAAATAATGAAAGTTTATGAAAAAAATAATTGTGTTATATTAGAGGGAGTAGCCGATTTTGATCCAAAGCATATATTTGAATGTGGGCAATGTTTCAGATGGCATAAACAAGAAGATGGATCGTATACAGGAGTTGCTGAAGGAAAAGTAATAAATGTAGCGAGAATAGATAATAAAATTTATTTGAATAACACTAATTTAGAGGAGTTTAATACTATTTGGTATAATTACTTTGACTTAGGAACAAATTATACAGAGATAAAAAATACTTTGAAAAATATGGATGAATACTTATATAAGGCTACGGATTTTGGTTGGGGTATAAGAATTTTAAAACAAGATGGATGGGAGATGCTAATATCATTTATAATTTCTTCAAATAATAGAATTCCAATGATACAAAAAGCTATTGAAAATTTATCTAGAAATTATGGTAAACACATAGGAAACTATGATGGAAAAGACTACTATGCATTTCCAACTCCAGAAGAACTTAATAAAGCATCTAAAGAAGAAATAAGAGCATGTCAAACTGGGTTTAGAGATAAATATATAAAAAGTACAACTGAAAGTGTAGTGAAAAGTAATGAAAATATACCTGAGTATACAAGTTTAAGCACGGATGAATGTATAAAAGAATTAACAAAGTTCAATGGAGTAGGTCCAAAGGTTGCTGATTGTATAGCGTTATTTGGAATGACAAAGATTGACACTTTCCCTGTTGATGTTTGGGTTAAGAGAGTTATGCAGGAGTTTTATGTAGAAGAAGATATGAGCTTACCTAAAATAAGAAAATATGCTATAGATAAATTCAAAGACTTATCAGGGTATGCACAACAGTATTTATTTTATTATGCAAGAGAGCTTGGTATAGGAAGGTAAATAAAAGAGGGAGTGAACTATGAGTGTTGGAGGATTTTTATTTTTAAGCTATTTAATAATATCTTATATAGCTGGAGCCATAATTTCTATGTCTATTATACTTGAGAATAGAGACCCTGCTAGAACTGTTACATGGTTATTGATATTTATATTGCTTCCAGGAATCGGGCTAGTAATTTATGCAGTTTGTGGTAAAAATATAAGAAAAAGAAAGTTATTTAAGACGCAAAAATTAGCTAATAATATAAAGGAAGAAAAATTATTTGAAAATCTACAAGAAATAGAAGAATTAGTGCAGTTGGAAAAGAATTCAATAAAAAAGAATAAACTATTAAATGAAAATGAATACGCAAAGAAAAGAGTAATAAGCATTTTATTAAATACAGGAATGTTCCCATTTACATCTAATAATAAGATAGACGTATATATAGATGGTAATCAAAAATTTGATAATCTTATTAAAGATATAAAGAATGCAAAGGATCATATACATTTAGAATATTTTATAATAAAAGATAGTGATATAGGTAGAAAGATAAAAGATTTATTAATAGAAAAATCAAAAGAAGGTATTAAAGTCCGTATTTTATATGATGATGTTGGATGTTGGAGATTTTGGTTTCATCGAGAATTTTTCAATGAAATGAAGCGAAATGGTATAGATGTTATGCCATTTTTACCAGCAAAGTTTCCTATTATAGGAGGGAAATTAAACTATAGAAATCATAGGAAAATAGTAATTATAGATGGAAAAGTCGGGTACACAGGTGGAATAAATATAGGCGATGAGTATCTAGGTAAAAATAAGAAGTTTGGATATTGGCGAGACACTCATATTAGGATAGAAGGAACCTCGGTATATATGTTACAGATGATATTTTTGATAGATTGGTACTATACAACAAGAGAAATTATTATATTAAAACAATATTTTCCTAAGATGAATTATTGTGGAGATAGTATGGTTCAAGTAGTGGCAAGTGGTCCAGATAGCGACTGGGAGGCGATACACTATGCATATTTCTCAGCTATATGCCAAGCTAAAAAGAATATATATATAGAAACACCATACTTTATACCGGATGAAAGCATCCTTAGAGCTTTAAAAAGTGCAGCATTAAGTGGAGTGGATGTAAGGATAATTTTCCCTAAAATTGCAGATCACAAAATAGTAAATAGTGCTTCATACTCATACTTTGATGATATTTTAAGATCTGGAGGAAGAGTGTATCTTTACACGAAAGGATTTATACATTCTAAGATAGTTATAATAGATGATAAAATATCTTCAACGGGTTCTGCGAATATGGACTTAAGAAGTTTTATGCTTAATTTTGAAATAAATGCATTTATATATGATGAAGATGTTGTAAGAGTAATGACAGAAGATTTTTTTGATGATTTGAAAAATAGCGAAGAAATAAAATATGCAGATTTTAATAAGAGAAATATCATCAAAAAGGCCAAAGAATCAATAGCTAGGTTATTTTCTCCCATACTATAAATATTTAACAAAAAGTATTGAAAATTATGGGTAATTAGTATACTATAATAATTGTTAGCACTCTTAATGATAGAGTGATAAAATTATTATAGTATATATTTATTTTACATAAAAATTAGCAAGTTTTAATTTATAGGAGAGCATAAGAAAGGTTTAAAAATAGTAATAAATTTAAATTTTTTTATTAAACTTATAAAGCGCCAAGAGTGGAATTTTATATATTCCTTTAATATAAACAATTCATTTAGGAGGTAAAGATCATGAAAATAAGACCATTAGCTGATAGAGTAGTGATTAAAAAGTTAGAAGCTGAAGAAAAAACTGCAAGTGGAATAGTTTTACCAGGGGCAGCTAAAGAACAACCTCAAATGGCTGAAGTTGTTGAAGTTGGACCAGGTGGAGTTGTTGATGGAAAAGAAATAGTTATGGAATTAAAAGTTGGAGATAGAGTTATATTCCAAAAATATGCAGGAAATGAAGTTAAATTAGAAGGAAAAGAATATACAATATTAAAACAAAGCGATATATTAGCTGTAGTTGAATAATATTTAGGAGGGGTTAAAATGGCTAAAGAAATTAAATTTGCTGAAGATACAAGAAGAGCTTTAGAAACTGGAGTAAACAAATTAGCAGATACAGTAAAAGTTACACTAGGACCTAAAGGAAGAAATGTTATATTAGATAAAAAATTTGGTTCACCTCTTATAACCAATGATGGTGTTACAATAGCCAAGGAAATAGAGCTAGAAGATAGATTTGAAAATATGGGAGCTCAATTAGTTAAAGAAGTTGCTACTAAAACTAATGATGTTGCAGGAGATGGTACAACAACTGCTACAGTTTTAGCTCAAGCTATAATAAGAGAAGGATTAAAGAATGTAACAGCTGGAGCTAATCCAGTTTTAATCAGAAAAGGGATACAAAAATCTGTTGAAGTAGCTGTTGAAGAATTAAAAAATCAATCAAGAACTATAGAAACGAAAGAATCAATATCTCAAGTTGCATCTATATCTGCTGGAGATGAAGAAGTAGGTAAATTAATAGCAGAAGCTATGGAAATAGTAGGAAAAGATGGTGTTATAACTGTTGAAGAGTCTAAAACTATGAACACAGAATTAGACGCTGTAGAAGGTATGCAATTTGACAGAGGATTCGTATCTGCATATATGGTAACAGATGTAGATAAGATGGAAGCTGTTTTAAATGATCCATACATATTAATAACAGATAAGAAAATATCTAATATACAAGAAATATTACCTGTACTTGAGCAAATAGTTCAACAAGGTAAAAAATTATTAATAGTAGCTGAAGATGTAGATGGGGAAGCATTATCTACATTAGTAGTTAACAAATTAAGAGGAACATTTGAAGTTGTTGCTGTTAAAGCTCCAGGATTTGGAGATAGAAGAAAAGCAATGCTTGAAGACATAGCTACACTTACTGGAGGTCAAGTAATATCTGAAGAATTAGGATATGACTTAAAAGAAGCTAATGTAACTATGTTAGGTAGAGCAGCTTCAGTTAAAGTAACTAAAGATAGTACTACTATAGTAGACGGTTATGGAGATAAGAATGCTATAGAAAATAGAGTGAATCAAATAAAACATCAAGTAGAAGAAACTACTTCTGAATTTGATAAAGAAAAGTTAATGGAAAGATTAGCTAAATTAGCTGGTGGAGTAGCCGTTATAAAAGTTGGAGCTGCTACAGAAGTTGAAATGAAAGAAAAGAAATTAAGAATAGAAGATGCACTTAACGCTACAAGAGCAGCTGTAGAAGAAGGTATAGTTGCTGGTGGTGGTACTGCTTTAGTAAGTGTAATACCAGCTTTAGATAAGTTAGTAGAAGAGCTTGAAGGCGAAATGCAAATAGGTGCTAAAATAATAAGAAAAGCATTAGAAGAACCATTAAGACAAATAGCTATAAATGCAGGTCTTGAAGGAGCTGTAATAATACAAAGAGTAATGAGTGAAGATCCTGAAATAGGATTTGATGCTTTAAATGAAAAATATGTAAATATGATAGAGGCGGGAATAGTTGACCCAACTAAGGTTACTAGAAGTGCATTACAAAATGCAGCTTCAATAGCTGGAGTATTCTTAACTACAGAAGCTGCTGTTGCAGAGCTTCCTGTTAAAGAAGATGCAATGCCAGGCATGGGTGGCGGAATGCCAGGAATGATGTAATTTAATATTGATTATTGTTAAGAGGAGTAACGATCGTTACTCCTTTTTTAATTACAATTATATTATATTGGTTTTAAACTTGTGTATAATAGTGATTATAAAGTTATATAATTTCATGAAGCGAAGAAATATAAGTGAAATTATTAAAAATAAATTTTAATCTAATTTTAATGTTCACCTAAGTTTATATTAAGATTTAAGATCTATAATAAAGATATAAAATAATATTAGGAGGAAATAAAAAATGGATAAAGATAAAATAACTATAGAGCAGATTGATGCTGTAAAGAATAGAGCAAATGTAGGGTATAAGGAAGCAAAGGAAATATTAGAAAAATTTGATGGAGATGTAGTAGAAGCTATATTATATTTAGAAGAGCAAAGTAAGATAAAATCTGATGTGAAAATAGCCAATACAACATATTTTAAGAAAGCAAAAAAATTAGTGTATAAATTAAATAGAATTCGTGTAGAAATATATAAAAAAGAAAGAACTGTTTTAAGAATACCAATGTCACTAGGTATAGTATTTTCTATAATAGGTTTACCAATAGTTATAACAGGGTTAGTAGCTGCTATACTTACTGGACATAGAATAAAAATTGAAAATAGCAATGGAGAAGGATATGAAATAAATCAAACTTTAGATAAAGTGGCAGATAAAGCTAATGATTTAGCTAAAAAAGCTACAGAAGAAATAAATAAATAAATTATAAAACCTGCTTAAATAGCAGGTTTTTTGTTGATTATATATGATAAGGTATAATATAGATATAGAAAATTTTAGGAGGGAACATGGATAAATCAAATATACTAATAATTGAAGATGAAGTTAAGATAGCTAGATTTATACAATTAGAGCTACAATATGAAGGATACGATGTTGAGATATGTCATGACGGTAGAGAGGGTTTAAGCTTAGTAGTTCAGAATGATTATGATCTTATAATTTTAGATGTAATGCTACCTTCTTTAAACGGAATGGAAGTACTTAGAAGAATAAGATCAGTAAGTGATGTTGCTATAATTATGCTCTCTGCTAAAGGGGAAGTAACAGATAAAGTAATGGGGCTTGATATTGGAGCCGATGATTATATGACGAAGCCATTTAAAATAGAAGAGCTTCTAGCTCGTATTAGAGTTTGCTTAAAGAGGAAAATAAATAATATCCCTGTAGTAGATAATGATATTTTAAAAGTAGGAAAGCTTATCGTAGATGATAAAAAACATGTTGTAACCTATGATAATGAAAATATCGAATTAACTAAAAAAGAATTTGATTTATTAAAATATATATTAGATAACAAAGGAATTGTAGTTACAAGAGATAATATACTTCAAAAAATATGGGGCTATGATTATATAGGAGATACAAACACTGTAGATGTTTATATAAGGTACTTAAGAAGTAAAATAGACAATAGATTTAATATAAAGCTTATACACACTGTAAGAGGAGTTGGATATCAAATAAAAGATGAGAAGAATTAATTTTAAAAAGAAAATAAAATTTATTATCGATGAGAAGATAAGATTCTCTATAAAAACTAAAATAACTTTAAGTTACTCAATTATGTTTATAATAATGTCAGTCTTAAGTACATTTGGAATTATATATTTGTTTGATAAAAGTACAAGGAATTTAGATTTTAACGTGTATTTAACGTTAATAACTATACTTATAGTTTTCAACGTTTTAGAGTTTTTGGTTATTATTATATTTAGTTACAGAATTTCTAAAAAATCATTAAGACCTATAGATAATATGATAGACAAAGTTAAGGAAATATCTATAAATGATTTGGATACAAGATTAGATGTATCAGGTGTAAAAAATGAATTTAAAGACTTGGCTAAAACTTTCAATACTATGTTAGACGAAATACAATACTCTGTAGAGAAGCAAAATCAATTCGTATCTGATGCATCTCATGAGCTGAGGACTCCTATATCTGTAATACAAGGGTACGCAAACCTATTAAGCCGATGGGGAAAAGATGATAAAGAAGTATTAGAAGAGTCTATAAATGCTATAAAAGATGAATCTGAAAGTATGAAAAAGCTAATAGAAAGCTTGTTATTTTTAGCTAAAGGAGATAGAAATAAACAAATAATTGAAAAAGAAGACTTTAAATTAGAGGAACTAATAGATGAAGTTGTAAAAGAAAGTATTATGATAGATGATAATCACAACATAGTAAATACAAATAATGAAGATGAGATTGTATACGGAGACAGAAATCTTATAAAAGAAGCATTGAGAATTTTTGTAGACAATAGTATGAAGTATACTCAAGAAGAAGGAACTATAAAAATAAATACCTTTAAAAGTAATAAAGGTGTGTATATTCTTATAGAAGATAACGGTATAGGTATAAATAAAGAGGATTTACCTAATATATTCAATAGATTTTATAGAAGTGATAAATCTAGAAATAAGCATAGTGGAGGCACGGGTCTTGGATTGTCCATTGCTAAATATATAATAGATGCTCATAATGGGAATATAAAAGTATACAGTAATCTAGATGAAGGAACTATAGTATCTATAGAATTGCCTGTAGAGAGTAGTGGAAATGAAGAATAAAGATTATAGGGAATCAATGAAATTGGTAAATTAAAATTTATGTAAGAATATAGAAAATATGAATATAGATAGTTATAATCTTATTTATAATAGCTAAAAACAATAGCAATTTTAAATAGATAAATGGAGGTAAAATATGGATTTAAGAGATTTACTTCAAGAAGTTAAAAATAGTAATATAGATATAGAAGAAGCCTTAGTAAAACTGAAAAATCTTCCTTATGAAGATTTAGGATATGCAAATATAGATCATCACAGAGAATTAAGAAATGGATATCCAGAAGTGATTTACTGTGAAGGAAAAACTGATGAGCATATATTAGGGATTATACAAAAAATGAATGAAAAAAGTTCGAATATATTGGGTACTAGATGTAGAAAAGAAACCTTTAATAAAATTAAAGAAGTATACAAAAATGCAGAGTATGAAGAATTATCAAAAATACTAAAAATACAAAATCGCGATATCGTGAATATAGGTAAGGGGAAAATTTTAATATTAACAGGAGGAACTTCAGATATTCCTGTGGCAGATGAAGCTTATTATACTGCTAAATTTTTAGGAAATGATGTAGAAAAAATTTATGATGTAGGTGTAGCTGGTATACATAGATTATTAAGTCGTAGACATATACTAGAAGAAGCTAGAGTAATAATTGCAGTGGCTGGTATGGAAGGTGCACTACCAAGTGTAGTAGGAGGTCTTGTAGATGTACCTATAATCGCAGTTCCAACATCTGTAGGATATGGTGCTAATTTTGGTGGATTATCAGCACTTCTTACAATGCTAAATAGTTGTGCATCAGGTATATCGGTAGTTAATATAGATAATGGATTTGGTGCAGGTTATTTAGCGGCTACTATAAATAAATTAAAATAGATTAATATTATTTATTATAAAATAATATTTGTATAGTCAATAATTAACAGTTGTTTAAATATATATAAATAGAAAAGAGATTTCTGAATTTATTATAAAATTATTAATATAAGTAGAAGTGATAATACTAAAATGCAAAACCTTAAGGAGAAAATAATGGAACAGAGAATACTTTATTTTGATATAGTCAATGGAATTTCTGGAGATATGACACTTGCAAGTTTATTAGATTTAGGAGCTCCCAAAGAACTATTTTTAGAAGAAATAAAAAAATTAAACATAGATAGTGAATTTGAAATAAAAGTAACTTCAAAAAATGAAAGTGGAATAGTTGGCACTAATGTAGAGGTAGTAACTAAAGAAACTCACGCACATAGACATTTAATAGATATATTTGATATTATTGATAATAGTAATCTAAATGATAATGTAAAAGAAATGTCTAAGAAGATATTTATGATTATAGGAGAAGCAGAAGCGAAAGTACATGGAACTACTATAGATAAAATACATTTCCATGAAGTAGGAGCAATAGACTCAATAGTTGATATAGTAGGGGCTTCTATATTAATAGATTTACTTTGTGTAGACAAAATATATGCAAATTCAGTTCCTGTAGGGTCTGGGTTTGTCAAGTGTGATCATGGTATAATGCCTGTTCCTACACCTGCAACTATAGAAATACTTAAAGGGGCACCTATTAAGTTAAATACAGTTAAAGGTGAATGTACAACTCCTACAGGTGCAGCGATAATAAAAGTATTATGTGATGAATTCGTAGATGAATTAGAATTTGAGGTAAATCAAATAGGATATGGAATAGGATACAAGCAATTTGAGATACCAAATATGTTAAGAACTGTTTTAGGGGTAAAAAAAAAGAAGAAATAGTATATGAAATAAGTGCTAACATTGATGATATGTCTTCAGAGGTATATTCGTACCTATACGATAAAGTACTAGAAGAGGGAGCATTAGATGTATATACAGAAAGCATATATATGAAAAAGAATAGACCAGCAAATAAACTATCAATATTATGTCAAAAAAGGGATTTGCAAAAATTTGTAGAATTAATACTTGTAGAAACTACTACCTTTGGTGTAAGATACCATCAATATAATAGAGAAAAACTAACTAGAAAATTTACTAAACTTAATACGCCTTATGGGTTAGTTACTGTCAAGTTAGGTTATTATAATGGTAAATTAATAAAGGTTACACCAGAGTATGAAGACTGCAAAATAATTGCAAAAAAACATGAAATATCATTTAATCAACTACTATATGAGATAAATTATATGATAAATGAAAAATTTGACATAAACTTATTGACATAATTCATAAATTTTGATAAATTAAGATTTAACTTAAAGAAATAGTTTATCAATTAAATACAATATATCACTCATATATACTCAGAAATAAGGTCTGAAAGTTTCTACCGAGATACCGTAAATATCTTGACTATGAGTGAAATTATTATAGCAGAATATCGTATAAAGTAAACTTGTAGGCTGATTATATCCCTATAGGTTGGCTATAAAAAAGATATTTTGGAAACCTGTATAGTAATTTCACTTTTATGAGAATAATAAAGGAAGTTACTATACAGGTTTTTTTGTACTTCATTGAAACACGAACGAAAAAATAAAAAACGAACTTAAAGTTCGAATAATAAACATAAATAAAGAAGGGAGAATTACTATGGCAACTATATTAAAAGAAGGTTTAACATTTGATGATGTTTTATTAGTTCCTCAAAAATCTGAGGTATTACCAAAGGATGTTAATACAGGAACATACTTAACTAAAACGATAAAATTAAATATTCCTCTAATGAGTGCAGGAATGGATACTGTTACAGAATCTAAAATGGCTATATCTATGGCTAGACAAGGTGGTATAGGAATAATACACAAAAACATGTCTATAGAGGAACAAGCTCTAGAGGTTGATAAAGTAAAGAGAAGTGAAAGTGGAGTTATAGTAGATCCCTTCTATTTATCTAAAAATCACAACATACAAGATGCTGATGATATAATGGCAAGATACAAAATATCAGGAGTTCCAATAGTTGATGAAGATAATAAATTAATCGGAATAATAACTAATAGAGATATAAAATTTGAAAAAGATATGACAAAAAGTATTGAGGATGTTATGACTAAGGAAAACTTAGTAACAGCTAAAGAAGGAGTAACTTTAGTAGAAGCTCAACAAATACTTAAACAACATAAAATAGAAAAATTACCTATAGTAGATGATGAAGGTCATTTAAAAGGTTTAATAACTATAAAAGATATAGAAAAGAAAATACAATATCCTAATTCAGCAAAAGATGCTCGTGGAAGATTATTATGTGGAGCAGCATTAGGAATAAGTGCAGATCTTATTGATAGAGCAAATGCTTTAGTTAAGGCTAATGTAGATGTAGTAGTTTTAGATAGTGCACATGGTCATTCTAAAGGAGTTATGGATGCAGTTATAAAAATTAAACAAGCTCATCCACAGCTTCAAGTTATAGCAGGAAATGTAGCAACACCAGAAGCGACAGAGGATTTAATAAAAGCTGGTGCAGATTGTATTAAAGTAGGTATAGGTCCAGGTTCTATATGTACAACAAGGGTAGTTGCAGGAATCGGAGTTCCTCAAGTAACAGCAGTAATGGATTGTGCTGAAGTTGGTCACAAATATGGTGTACCAATAATAGCCGATGGTGGTATAAAGTACTCTGGAGATGTTGTAAAAGCATTAGCAGCTGGGGCTTCTGTATGTATGATGGGATCATTATTTGCAGGAACAGAAGAAAGTCCAGGAGAAACAGTTCTTTACGGAGGTAGATCATACAAAACATATAGAGGAATGGGATCTATAGCAGCTATGGAAAAAGGTTCAAAAGATAGATACTTCCAAAATGATGCTAAGAAGCTTGTTCCTGAAGGTGTTGAAGGAATGGTTGCATATAAAGGTAAAGCTGAAGATATAACTTATCAAATGGTAGGTGGATTAAGAGCAGGTATGGGATACTGTGGAGCACCTACAATACAAGAGTTAATGGATACTGCAACATTTATCAAAATAACAGCAGCTTCTTTAAAAGAAAGTCATCCGCATGACATAACAATAACTAAAGAAGCGCCAAACTATAGCACACAAGGAGGCATATAACATATGAAACATGAATTAGTACTTGTAATCGATTTTGGTGGGCAATACAATCAGTTAATAGCAAGAAGAGTAAGAGAAAATAATGTATACTGTGAAATAATATCTTACAAAACTGATATAGAAAAAATAAAAGCTAAAAACCCAAAAGGAATAATATTTACAGGTGGGCCTAACAGTGCATACTTAGAAAATTCTCCTAAAATATCTAAAGAGATATTTGAAATGGGTATTCCAATACTTGGTATATGTTATGGAGTTCAAGTTATGTCTCATATATTAGGTGGGAATGTAAGAAAAGGAACTAATAGCGAAAAAGAATACGGTAAAACAGCTATAACTTATGAAGAGTCAGCTGTATTTGCAGGGATTACAACAAATAGTGTTTGGATGAGTCATACAGATTTAATAGATAGATTACCAGAAGGATTTAAATCAGTTGCATATACAAAGGATTGTCCGGTTGCAGCTATGGAACATGCAGAAAAGAAATTATATGGAGTACAATTCCATCCAGAAGTTGAACACTGTTTAGAAGGAGATAAGATACTTAAGAACTTTTTATACAATGTTTGCGAAGTAAGTGGAGATTGGACTACAGATTCATTTATAAGTGATAAAATAAAAGAACTAAAAGAAAAAATTGGTGATAAAAAAGTATTATGTGCTTTAAGTGGTGGAGTAGATTCATCAGTAGCAGCGGTACTTGTGCATAGAGCTATAGGAGATAACTTAACTTGTGTATTCGTAGATCATGGTTTACTTAGAAAAAATGAAGGTGACGATGTAGAAAGAATATTTAGAGATAAGTTTGACATGAATTTAATAAGAGTTAATTGTGAAGATAGATTCTTATCAAAGTTAAAAGGAATAACTGAACCGGAAGCTAAGAGAAAAATAATAGGTGAAGAATTCATAAGAGTATTTGAAGAAGAATCAAATAAATTAGGAAAAATGGACTTCTTAGCTCAAGGAACTATATATCCAGATGTTGTAGAAAGTGGACTTGGAGAAGCAGCAACTATAAAATCTCACCACAACGTTGGAGGGATACCTGAAGATATAGAATTTGAAATAGTTGAACCTCTAAGAGAGTTATTCAAAGATGAAGTTAGAAAAATAGGTTTAGAACTTGGAATAGAAGAAGACTTAATATTTAGACATCCATTCCCAGGACCAGGTCTTGGAATAAGAGTTATAGGTGAAGTAACTAAAGAAAGATGTGACATATTAAGAGAAGCTGATGCAATATATATGGATATACTAAAAGAACAAGGATTATATAAAGAAATATGGCAAGCATTTGCTACATTGCCAGATGTAAAAACAGTTGGGGTTATGGGAGATGAAAGAACTTATGCTTATTTAGTAGGAATAAGAGCAGTTACATCTTCTGATGGAATGACTTCAGATTGGTACAAAATGCCATATGATGTATTAGAAAAAATATCTAATAGAATAGTAAATGAAGTTGATGGCGCAAACAGAGTAGTTTATGACATAACTTCTAAACCACCAGGAACAATAGAGTGGGAATAATATAAATATAATTTAATTTTATAGAATACTTTACACATTATAAAAATAAAAGGCTTCTAAGCCTTTTATTTTTATGAGAAATAGTAATTTAAAATTTTTTAGCAAAGGAGATATACAAAATGCAAGATGTTACATCTTACAAAGAAGAGAAATCGAATATATTAGAAAAATTATTTAAATTAAAAGAAAATAATACAACAGTAAAAACAGAAGTTCTTGCTGGCATAACAACATTTATGACAATAGCATATATATTGGTTGTAAATCCAAGTATATTAGGACAAGCTGGAATGGATAAAGGTGCTGTTTTCACAGCGACTGCAATAGCTTCAGGAATTGGTTGCTTTATAATGGGATTGCTTGCAAATTACCCTATAGTATTAGCACCTAGTATGGGAATAAATGCATTTTTTACATATACAGTAGTTTTAGGAATGGGATATAGCTGGCAATTTGCATTATGCGCAATGTTTATAGAAGGAATTATATTTATTTTATTAACAGTAACTAATATAAGAGAAAAAATAATAGAGTGTATACCTGATGTTTTAAAACATGCTATAACGGCTGGAATAGGATTATTTATAACATTTATAGGTCTTGTAAATGCAGGAATAATAAAACAAGGTGGAGCTATAATATCTTTAGGGAATATTAAATCTCCAGTTGTAGTTCTTTCTATAGTCGGATTAATAATAGCATCTATATTATTAACAAAAAATGTAAAAGGTGCATTTTTAATATCTATGATAATAACAACAATATTGGGAATTATATTTACTATAGTACCAATGCCAAATGGAATAATAGATATACCACCATCTATACAACCTGTATTTATGAAGGTATTTGAGGTTAATAAAAGTCAGATATTAAGTGTAGACATGTTAGTTATAGTACTTACACTTTTATTTGTTAACATGTTTGATTCTATAGGATTTTTATTGGGAATAGCTGAGAAAGCGGATTTAATTGCTGAAGATGGAAGTATGCCAAATGTAAAAAAAGCCTTATTAGCAGAGTCTATCTCTACAACAGTAGCATCTTTATTAGGAACATCTACATTAGCGACAACAGTTGAAAGTGGATCTGGAATTGCTGAGGGAGGAAGAACAGGATTAACTGCATGTATTACGGCAATTTTATTTTTCATATCATTGTTCTTTGCTCCATTATTTGTAGCAATACCAGCACAAGCAACAGCACCAGTACTTATATTAGTAGGATTTATGATGGCAAGTTCAATACTTAAAATAAATTTTGATGAATTTACAGATTCTATACCAGCATTTATAACATTTGTAATGATGCCACTAGCATATAGTGTTGCTGATGGAATAATGTTTGGGATAATATCTTACACAATATTAAAGGTTGCAACAGGTAAAACTAAAGAAGCAAAAGTATCTTTAATCATATTATCTATTTTATTTATACTTAAGTTTGTATTGTTATAAAAAATAACATTTTGAGCAACGGATGTATCTGAAGCAGGAGCGAAGATATATCGTTGGCGACATGAGCGAAGCGAATTTTTTATTTAAAATGAAATACATATTATAGACATATAAAATATTTAACATTTAGGAGGAAAATATGAAATTCAAAAAAATAACAGCTATAAGTACCGCAATAATAATAGCTTCTTTAAGCTTAGTAGGATGTAATTCGAAATCATCAGAAGGAGACAAAGAAGAAGGCAAGGCAATAAAAGTAGGAATGGTAGCAGATGTTGGTGGAATAAATGATGAATCTTTTAACCAGTCAGCATGGGAAGGTTTACAACAAGCTGAAAAAGATTTTGGAATAGAAGTAAAAGTAATCGAATCAAAACAAGCATCAGAATATATAGCAAATATGGAAAGTCTTATAGATGAAGATATGGATTTAGTTATAGGTGTGGGAAACACTATGAAGGAAGATATAAAAACAGAAGCTGAAAATTATCCGGATCAAAAGTTTGCTATAATTGATGAAACTTATGATCAAATACCTGAAAATGTGACACCTATATTATTTAAAGAGAATGAAGCAACATATCTAGCAGGGCTTATAGCAGGAAAAATGACTAAAACTAATAACATAGGATTTATAGGCGGTATGCAAAATCCTGTTATATCAAGATTTGAATATGGATTTAAAGCAGGAGTAGAGGAATCTAACAAAGAAGCGGATGTTAAAGTACAATATGCAGGTACATTTGGAGATGCAGCTAAAGGGAAATCTATAGCTAATCAAATGTATGGAAATAGTGTTGATATAATACTTACAGCAGCTGGAGGAACTGGATTAGGGTCTATAGAAGCAGCTAAAGAAAAAGATAAATTTGCAATAGGTGTTGATAGAGATCAAAGTAATTTAGCACCAGATAATGTATTAACTTCAGCTTTAAAGAAAGTTAATGTTGGTGTATACGATACAGTTAAAGAATTGGTAGATGGAAAATTAAAAGGCGGACAAGAAAAAGTATATGGACTTAAAGAAGATGGTGTTGGGATACCTGAATCAACAAAGAAATTAGTTCCGCAGGATGTATTAGACTATGTGAATGGTATGATAGAGAAGATAAAAAGTGGAGAAATAAAAGTTCCAGCTACTGAGGAAGAATATAAAGCAATTCAGAAATAATTAGATATTAAAGACTAGAATATAACTTATTCTAGTCTTTTTTGTATATAATTAAAAAACTAAGGATATTTACTTAGTATTTCTCTATAGTCACGAATATAGTTATATAAAAATAAATTATATAATGATGTATTTTATGAAAATACGAACTTTAAAAAAAATAATTGAAAAAATGTTCTAAAACATATTGAAAAAATATGTACAATGTAATATAATAATTATTGTAAAGTTAAGTTGAATACGAATTATTTATTTAATTAAATCATAATTAGTTTGAAAATATGGATATATCTAGGAGGGTAAGATGCAAACAACTCAATCGCTTAATAAAGGAATATTAGAAAAAATATTTAAACTATCTGAACATAATACAAATGTAAAAACAGAGATTATGGCAGGAATAACGACGTTTATGACTATGGCATATATATTAGTTGTAAATGCAAATATACTTTCAGATGCAGGGATGGATAAAAGTGCAGTATTTGTAGCTACAGCTCTATCTGCATTCGTAGGAAGTTGTGTTATGGGATTTTTAGCAAATTATCCAATAGCTTTAGCGCCAGGTATGGGACTTAATGCATTCTTTGCTTATACAGTAGTTTTAGGAATGGGATACAGTTGGCAATTTGCGCTTTGTGCAGTATTAATAGAAGGAATTATATTCATATTACTTTCAATAACAAGTTTTAGAGAAAAAATAATAGATTGCATACCAACAGAATTAAAGCATGCAGTTACGGCGGGTATGGGATTATTTATAGCATTTATAGGATTATCAAATTCACGTATAGTTGCTAACGGAGCAACAATATTGGAACTAGGAAATTTAACAAATTCATTAGTTTTATTAACGATATTTGGATTATTATTAGCGGCAATTTTACTTGCTAGGAATGTAAAAGGCGCATTTCTTTTAGCAATGATAACAATATCAGCAATAGGAATGGTAGCTGGAATTGTAGAATTACCAAAAGGAGTAGTATCATCAGTACCTTCATTAAAACCAATATTTTTACAAGCTTTATCGGTTGAACCAAAAGAAATATTTAGTTTTGACATGGTAGTAGTTGTATTTACATTCTTATTTGTTAATTTATTTGATACAGTAGGATGTTTAGTAGGTGTAGCATCTAAAGGTAATATGTTAGATGAACAAGGTAAATTGCCAAAAGCTAAAGAAGCTTTAACTGCAGATGCAGTCGCAACTACAGTAGGAGCACTTTTAGGAACATCTACAGTTGCATCATATGTTGAAAGTGCAGCAGGTATAGCAGAGGGTGGAAGAACAGGATTAACAGCAGTTACAACTGGTATATTATTCCTATTATCATTATTCTTCGCGCCTATATTTACAGCAATACCAACACAAGCAACAGCTCCAGTACTTATATTAGTAGGAGTTATGATGGCAAGTTCATTAACTAAAATAGATTTTTCGGATTTTACAAATGCGATACCAGCATTTTTAACATTTACTATGATGCCATTAACTTATAGTATAGCTAATGGAATTATATTTGGGATAGTATCATTTACAGTATTAAAGATAGCAGCTAAAAAGAAAGAAGAAGTTAATTTATCTTTAATAATACTTTCAATACTGTTTGTATGTAAGTTTATATTCTTAGGTGAATAGAATTGTATAAATAAAATAAATCATTTTTTAGGATAAAAGATACCCTATAGGATTGACATTAAAAAAGTCTATTCTATAGGGTATTTTTAATAACTCTATGGTTAAAATAGAATTATTGAGTTTTAAATTCATATTTTGTTCGGGATATTTGAAAATATATTTAAATATGGGATTAAAATATATTTTGTTGTAAAAAATTACGAACAAAATAAAATAAGTACTTGAAAAAATACGTATTATAATATAAAATCTAATTATAACATTCGGAATAGAAAGAATATAAAAAAATAAAATGATTAAAATATATGAAAAGAAGGAGATATGAATATGAAAGTTGTAGTAATTATGGGTTCGAAATCAGATTATCCAAAATTAGAAGCTGGAATAGAACTTTTAGAAAATTTCGGAATTAAAGTTGTGGCAAGAGCATTATCAGCACATAGAGTACCTAATCAATTGATGGCCTTTATCAAAGAAATAGAAGAAGATACAGATGTAATAATAGCAGCAGCGGGTAAGGCAGCTCATTTACCAGGAGTAATAGCATCTCATACATTAATACCGGTAGTAGGATTACCAATAAAATCATCAACATTAGACGGATTAGACTCACTTCTTTCAATAGTCCAAATGCCACCAGGAATACCAGTAGCAACTGTGACAATAGATTCAGGAATAAATGCAGCATTAATGGCAAGTCAAATAATGAGTATAAAATATCCAGAAATAAAACAAAGTTTAAAAAATTATAGAAAAGAAATGGAACAAAAAGTATTAGAAGATGATAAAAACTTAAGGGGGTAATAACTATGTTATTATATGAAGGAAAAGCTAAACAAGTATATTCTACAGAAAATGAAAATGAGTATATAGTATATTTTAAGGATGATGCAACAGCATTTAATGGAGAAAAGAAAGCAGAAATATCTTCAAAAGGTATATTAAATAATAAAATATCTACAATAATGTTTGAAATGTTACACGAAAAACAAATAGCAACACACTTCATAAAAAATTTATCAGAAAGAGAAATGTTAGTTAAAAAAGTTGAAATATTACCACTAGAAGTAATAGTAAGAAATATAACGGCAGGGTCATTTTGTAAAAGGGTAGGAATGGAAGAAGGTATAGTTTTAGATGAACCTATATTTGAAATATGCTACAAAAATGATGATTACGGAGATCCAATGTTAAATGATGATCAAGCAGTAGCAATGAAGTTAGCTACTAGAGATGAATTACAATTTTTAAGAAATGAAACTTTAAAAATAAATGAATTAATGAAATCTTTCTTCTTGAAAATGAACTTAAAATTAGTAGATTTTAAGTTGGAGTTTGGGAAGGACTGTGAAGGAAATATAATACTAGCAGATGAAATATCACCAGATACTTGTAGACTTTGGGATGTAGATACAAATGAGAAGTTAGACAAAGATAGATTTAGAAGAAATTTAGGTGATTTAGTGCAAGGTTATCAAGAAGTTCTTACAAGAATGAATAATAACTAGGGGGAAACAGTATGTGCGGAATTGTAGGTATATATTCAAATAAAGATGTATCTAAAGAATTATATTATTCTTTATACTCTATTCAACATAGAGGCCAAGAAAGTTGTGGAATTGCAGTAGTTGATGGAGAAAACATCAACTATAAAAAAGATATGGGATTGGTTGGCGATGTTTTCAAAGAGGAAGAACTAGACAAGCTAAAAGGAACTATGGGAATTGGTCATGTTAGATATTCTACTGCAGGTGGAAGTCAGATGGCAAACTGTCAGCCGTTAGTTGGGAGCTGTAGAAAGAGAAAATTAGCTTTATCTCACAATGGTAATTTAATAAATACAAATTACTTAAGAGATATGTTAGAAGAAGATGGATATATGTTTCAAGCTAGTTCTGATACAGAAGTAATTTTATATATACTTGCTAGATACTATAAAGGTGATATAGTAGAAAGTTTAAAAATCACAATGGATTATATAAAAGGTGCATATTCTCTTGTAATAATGGGAGAAAATGAACTAGTAGCAGTTAGAGACCCACATGGATTTAGACCTCTTATATTAGGCAAGAAAGACGACGAATTCATATTTGCATCTGAAAGTTGTGCAATAGATATACTTGGCGGAGAAGTAATAAGAGATGTAGAACCAGGTGAAATAATAGTGGTTAAAGATGGACAAATGAAATCTTATTTTTACTCTGAAAACTATAAGCCAGTAAAGAGAAGTTGTATATTTGAACATATTTACTTTGCTAGAAACGATGCGACTATAGATAATGTAAATGTTTATGACTTTAGAATTAAATGTGGAGAAGCTTTAGCTAAGAATGATAATGTAAAAGCTGATATAGTTGTTCCAGTTCCTGATTCAGGATGGGCAGGTGCGATAGGGTATTCTAATGCTAGTGGATTAAAAATTAGCGAGGGACTTGTTAAAAATAGATATGTAGGAAGAACTTTTATAAAACCCACTCAAGAAGAAAGAGAGATAGGGGTAAAAATAAAACTGAATCCATTATCTAGTATAGTAAAAGGAAAATCAGTAGTTTTGGTAGATGATTCAATAGTCAGGGGAACTACTTCAAAGTTAATAATAAAATCTTTAAGAGATGCAGGAGCAAGTGAGATTCATCTTAGAATAACATCTCCTCCAGTACAGTACTCTTGTTATTATGGAATAGACACTCCGAATCGTTCTAAATTGATTGCTTCACAAAATAGTGTAGAAGAAATCAGGGAATATGTAGGATGTGATACTCTAGCATTTTTAGATATAGATGGAATGGTAGAAGCAACAGGTCAGAAATCAACATTCTGTAAAGCTTGTTTTGATGGAGATTATCCAGTTAAAAAAATTGATAAGGAGGAACTAATTTAATGTTAACGTATAAACAATCAGGGGTAGATATAGATGAAGGAAATAGAGCAGTAGATCTTATAAAAAGAAAAATAAAATCTACTTACGACAATAATGTAATAGGTGATTTAGGAAATTTCAGTGGTTTATATAGTTTAAAAGATTTTACAACTATGAAAGAGCCAGTATTACTTTCATCTACAGATGGAGTTGGTACAAAACTAAAATTAGCTCAAATGATGGATAAACATGATACAGTTGGTATCGATTTAGTTGCAATGTGTGTAAATGATTTAATATGCCAAGGCGCTAAACCTTTATTCTTCTTAGATTATATTGCTACTGGAAAATTAGTTGCAGAACAAGTGGAACAAATAGTTGGTGGTATAGCTGATGGATGTAAAATGGCAGGATGTGCCCTTATAGGGGGAGAAACAGCTGAAATGCCAGGAATGTATTCTGATGATGAATATGATTTAGCAGGGTTTTCAGTGGGGATAGCTGATAAAGAAAAAATAGTATCTGGACAAAATGTTAAAAATGGAGATGTTTTAATAGGTATATCATCAAGTGGGGTTCACAGTAACGGATACTCGTTTATAAGAAAGATATTCTTAGATACATATAATTATAAACTAGAGCAATATGTAGAAGAGTTAGGGATGACATTAGGAGAAGCTCTTTTAACTCCTACAAAAATATATGTTAAATTAGTTTTAGAGATAATAAAACAATATGATATAAAAGCTATAGCTCATATAACTGGTGGTGGAGTAATAGAAAATATACCAAGAGTTATACCTAAAGGGTTAGGGATAAATATAAATAAGAATTCTTGGGAAAAACCACCTATATTCAAAATGATAGAAAACTTCAATGCTATAGATGAAAGAGAACTTCATAAGAGTTTTAACATGGGAGTTGGATTAGTTTTAATAGTAGACAAAGAACAAGCTAATAAAGTTGTTGATTATATAAACAGTAGAGAAGATGAAATAAATATAGATGCTAAGTATGATGAATTGTTAAAAGAAAGAGCTTATATAATAGGTGAAGTAGTAGATACTCATGAAGGAGTAAGTTTATGCTAAACATTGGTGTTTTAGTATCTGGAAGTGGAACGAATTTACAATCTATTATAGATGAAACTAAATTTGGTAGTATTAAAGGTGATGTTAAAGTAGTTATTTCTAATAAAGAAAATGCCTATGCACTACAAAGAGCAAGACATAATAATATAGAAGCTGTTTATGAAACTAATGAAGATGAAATAATAAGAGTTCTTAAAGAAAATAATATAAATTTAGTAGTCTTAGCTGGATATTTAAAAATAATAAGTCCAAAGTTTGTAAATGAATTTAGAAATAAAATAATAAATATTCATCCATCATTAATACCTTCGTTTTGCGGGGAAGGGTATTATGGAGAAAAAGTACATCAAGGTGTTATAGACTATGGTGTAAAAGTAACTGGAGCTACAGTGCATTTTGTAGATGAAGGCGCTGACACTGGACCAATAATAATGCAAGAAACAGTAATGGTTAGTCAAGATGATGATGCAAAATCAGTAGCGAAAAAAGTTTTAGAAGTTGAACATAGAATTTTAAATAATAGTATAAAACTATTTTGTGAAAATAAATTAAGTATTCAGGGTAGGAGAGTGGTTATAAATGAGTAAAAGAGCATTAATAAGTGTAACAGATAAAAGCGGAGTAGTTGATTTTGCTAGAGAATTAAATAATCTAGGTTATGAAGTTATATCTACAGGAAATACATTCAAAACACTAAAAGAAAATGGCATAAATGCTATAACTATTGATGAAGTTACAAAATTTCCAGAGATGCTAGACGGAAGAGTTAAGACATTAAACCCATATATACACGGAGGAATACTTTACAAAAGAGATAATGCATCTCACGTTGATACAGTAAATGAATATAAAATAGGTTCTATAGATTTAGTGGTAGTTAACTTATATGATTTTGAAGGAACTTTAAAATCTGGAAAAGGTCACGATATCGTGATAGAAAATATAGATATTGGTGGACCATCTATGATACGTTCTGCAGCTAAAAATTATAAAGATGTAACAGTTATAGTAGATGTAGCTGATTACGATATGATAATAGAAAAGTTAAAAAATGATACTTTAACTTTAGAAGATAGAAAAAAATTAGCTTATAAAGCATTCTCAACTACAGCAAGATATGATGCACTTATATCTACTTACTTCGCAGGAGAAGTAGGAGATAAATATCCTGAAATACTTAACTTAACTTTCCAAAAAGAGCAAACTTTAAGATATGGAGAAAATCCACACCAACAAGGTGTTTTATACAGTCAACCAAATGCTAAAAATCCAATATTAAATTATGAACAATTAAATGGAAAAGAGCTTTCTTTCAATAACTTAAACGACTTACACGGATGTTTAGAAGTTATGAGAGAATTTAAAGATAACCAAGATGTTGTTTCAGTAGCAATAAAACATACTAATCCATGTGGAGTGGGACTAGGAAAAAATGCTTTTGAAGCTTACATAAAATGTTATGAAGCTGATAAAGTTTCAATATTTGGAGGAATAGTAGGAATAACTTCTACAGTAGATAAAGAAACTGCTATAAAGATGAACGAGATATTCTTAGAAATAGTAGTAGCTTATGATTATAGTGAAGAAGCTTTAGAAATATTAAAACAAAAGAAAAATTTAAGAGTATTAAAGCTTGCTAAGATAGAGGATAGTTTACAACCATATGATATGAAATATTTAGATGGAAAATTATTAGTTCAAGATAAAAATAACTCACTAGTAGAAAAATATGAAATTGTTACAAAAACTCAACCAACTGAAAATCAACTTGAAGATATGGAATTTGGGATGAAGGTAGTTAAAAATATGAAATCAAATGCTATAGCCATAGTTAAAGATGGTCAAACCTTAGCATTAGGATGTGGTCAAACTTCAAGAATATGGGCATTAAAAAATGCTTTAGAAAATAATAAAGATAAGAACTTTAAAGGTGCAGTATTAGCATCAGATGCTTTCTTCCCATTTAGTGACTGTGTAGAATTAGCACATGAATATGGAATAGATGCAGTAGTTCAACCAGGTGGTTCAATAAATGATAAAGATTCAATACAAGCATGTGATGAATATGAAATGGCTATGGTAACTACAGGAGTGAGACATTTTAAGCACTAGGAGGAAAAATATGAAGATATTAATTATAGGTGGAGGTGGCAGAGAACATGCCATCGCTTGGAAGTTAAATAGTGAAAATAATGTGAATAAAATATACTGTGCGCCAGGAAATGCGGGAATTTCTGAGTTTGCAGAGTGTTTAAATATAGATGATAGTGATATAGAAAAATTATTACAATTTGCAAAGAAAGAACAAATAGATTTAACTATAGTGGGACCAGAGGTTGCACTTGTTAAGGGAATTGTAGATGAATTTGAAAAAGAAGGTCTTAGAGTATTTGGACCAAATAAAGAATGTTCTCAGTTAGAGGGAAGTAAGGCGTTTTCTAAAGAATTTATGATAAGACATAACATTCCAACTGCAAAGTACAAGGAATATACAAACTTAGATGAGGCGATAAGTGAAATAGACAGTTTTGGATATCCAGTAGTAATAAAAGCAGATGGATTAGCAGCTGGAAAAGGTGTTGTAATACCAGAAAATAGAGAAGAAGCTATAATTACTTTAAAAGAAATGATGAGTGATAAAAAATTTGGTAGTGCTGGAGATAAAGTAGTTGTAGAAGAATTTTTAAAAGGAATTGAAACTTCTATCTTAGCATTTGTAGATAATAATACGATTGTTCCTATGGTAAGTGCAAAAGATCACAAGAGGATATATAACCATGAGCAGGGACCAAACACAGGTGGTATGGGAACTTTCTCTCCAAGTGAGATATATACAGAAGAACTATCTAAGGAAGTTGCAGAAAAAGTACTAAATAAGACTTTAGAAGGATTCAAAAAAGATGGATTAGATTACAAGGGTATACTATTCATAGGCCTTATGATAACGGAAGATGGAGCTAAGGTATTAGAGTATAATGTAAGATTTGGGGATCCTGAGACACAATCAGTTTTATTTAGATTAGAAACTGATTTACATGAAATAATGGAAGCTATTTTAGACAATAGATTAAAAGATATAGATATAAATTATAAAAAAGAAGAAGCTGTTTGTGTAATACTTACATCTGGAGGATACCCAGAAAGTTATGAAAAAGGTAAGGTAATCAGTGGTCTTGAGAATTTAGATAAAGATATAGTAGTATTTCATAGTGGAACTAAGATATTAGATAATAACTTAGTAACTAATGGTGGTAGAGTATTAGGAATAACAGCAAAAGCTAGTAGTGTTGAAGATGCAGCTAAAAAAGTATATGAAAACATTAAGAGGATAAATTTTGAAGGAATGCATTATAGAAATGACATTGGAATGGAAATCTAATTTTTCTAAAAAGGGAGAAAAGATATGTTAAATACTACAAATTTAGAGTCAAGTGTTAGAAGAATATTAGTAGAAAAAAGACCAGGGTTTGACATTGAAGCTAAAGCTTTAGAAAAGGATTTAATAGAAAGCTTACACATAGAAGGAATAGAGAACATAAGAGTTTTAAATAGATATGATATAGAAGGAATAGAAAATGAAGTATATAAAAATGCAGCAAGAACAATATTCTCAGAACCTAATATAGACATTGTTTATCATGAAACAATAGATGTTTCAAATAATGATGAAACAAAAGAAAGAGTATTTGCAATAGAGTACTTACCTGGTCAATATGACCAAAGAGGTGATTGGGCAGCTCAATGTATCCAAATTGTAAATCAAGGAATAAGACCAACTATAAACACAGCTAAAGTTTATATATTAAGTGGAAATATAAGTAATGAAGAATTTGAGAAAATAAAAAATTACTGCATAAATCCAGTTGATAGCAGAGAAGCATGTTTAGAAAAGCCACAGACATTACAGATGGAAACAGAAATTCCAACAGAAGTACAAATACTAGATGGATTTATAGATTTAAAAGAATTTTTAAATAAACAAGGTTTAGCCATGACATTAGGCGATTTAGAGCATATCCAAAGTTATTTTAAAAATATAGAAAAAAGAAATCCAACTATAACAGAGATAAAAGTATTAGATACTTACTGGTCAGATCATTGTAGACATACTACCTTTATGACACAAATAGAAGATATAAAAATAGAAGATGGTAAGTATACGGATATAGTTAAAGATGCATACAATATGTATCTTAACTCAAGAAACAAGGTTTATGTAGATAAGCAGAAGGATATATGCTTAATGGATATAGCAACTATTGCTATGAAAGAATTAAGAAAAGATGGAAAGTTAGAAGATTTAGATGTAAGTGAAGAAATAAATGCTTGTAGTATAAACGTAGATGTTGAAATAGATGGTAAAGTCGAGCCATATTTAGTAATGTTTAAAAATGAAACACATAACCATCCAACTGAGATAGAACCTTTTGGTGGAGCAGCTACTTGCTTAGGAGGAGCTATAAGAGACCCATTATCAGGAAGAAGTTATGTATATCAAGCAATGCGTGTTACAGGAAGTGCAGACCCTAGAACGACTCTAGAAGATACATTACCTGGTAAGCTTATGCAAAGAACAATAACAACAGAAGCAGCTCATGGATATAGTTCATATGGAAACCAAATAGGATTAACAACAGGTCAAGTTGCAGAAGTTTATGATGAAGACTTTGTTGCTAAAAGGATGGAAATAGGAGCAGTTATAGCAGCAGTACCTAAGGAAAATGTGATTAGAGAAGTACCTAGAGAAGGAGATATAGTAGTTCTTCTTGGAGGAAAAACAGGACGAGATGGGTGTGGAGGAGCTACTGGTTCATCAAAAGAACATAGCGAAGAATCTATACTTATGTGTAGTGCAGAAGTACAAAAAGGAGATGCTCCTAACGAAAGAAAAATACAAAGATTCTTTAGAAATAAAGAAGTTGCTCAAATGATAAAAAGATGTAATGACTTTGGAGCAGGTGGAGTTTGCGTTGCTATAGGAGAAGTTGCAGATAGTTTAGATATAAACTTAGATTTAGTACCTAAAAAATATGATGGACTTGATGGAACTGAAATAGCTATATCAGAATCACAAGAACGTATGGCAGTAGTTATAAAAGCAGAAAACAAAGAAAAGTTTATAGACTTAGCAATAAAAGAAAACTTAGAAGCAACTCATGTAGCTACAGTTACAGATAGTGGATATATGAGAATGTTTTGGAATGATAAAGCTATAGTTAATATAAAAAGAGAATTCTTAGAAACTAACGGAGTTAAACAAACTACTAAAATTCATGTAGGTAAGATTGATGAAGAAAAAACATTCTTTACTAACAAGCTACAAGAAAAAGTATGTGAAATAGCATTAGATGAAGAGACAAGTATAAAAGATAAATTTATAAAAATGCTATCAGATTTAAATGTATGTTCTCAAAAAGGGCTAGTAGAAAAATTTGATAATACAATAGGTGGAAGCACAGTGCTTATGCCATTTGGAGGAAAATATCAAGCAACTCCTATACAAGGTATGGTTGCAAAAATACCTGTACTTGGTGGAGAAACTAACACTTCAACAATAATGACTTATGGATATAATCCTAAGATAGGAAAATGGAGTCCATTCCATGGAGCTTTATATGCAGTAGTTGAATCTGTGTGTAAAGTTGTGGCTATTGGGGGTAACTATAGTACAATAAGACTTACTTTACAAGAGTATTTCGAAAAACTTGGGGATAACCCAACTAAGTGGGGTAAACCATTTGCAGCTCTTTTAGGTGCATACTATGCTCAAAATAAATTGGAAATACCAGCAATAGGTGGTAAAGATAGTATGTCAGGAACATTTAAAGATATAGATGTACCACCAACATTAGTATCATTTGCAGTGGATACTGTAGATGCAAAATATGTAGTATCACCAGAATTTAAGAAAACTAATTCACAAGTTGTGATGTTATGCACAGATAGATTAGAAAATGGTATAGTTGACTTTGACTTATTAAAGAAAAACCTAGATAAAGTAACTGGGCTTATACACAATAAGCAAGTATTATCAACATATGCACTAGGATTTGGTGGAGTATGTGAAGCTATAAGCAAGATGACATTTGGTAATAAAATAGGGTTTGAATTTAATGAAGGAATAGAAGATTTATTTGAAGCTAACTATGGAAACATAGTATTAGAATTAGCGGATAATGAATTAGATATATTAGATGGATATAACTATGTAGTACTTGGAAGTACAATAGAAAAATCAAGTATATTAATAGCAAATGAAGAAATAGCATTAGATGAATTATATAAAGCTCATTGCGATACTTTAGAGCCAATATTCCCAACTAAAGCTAATAAGCTTAAAGATAAAATAGAAACTATAAACTTTATATCTCAAGGTGAAACTAAAAAATCATCTATAAGTATAGCTAAACCAAGAGTGTTTATACCAGCATTCCCAGGAACAAACTGTGAATATGACTCAGCTAGAGCATTTGAAAAAGCTGGAGCAGAAGCTAATATAAGAGTATTTAAAAATTTAACATATAAAGACATAGAAGATTCTATAGACACAATAGTAAAAGAGATAAGAAAGTCTCAAATAATAATGTTACCAGGTGGATTTAGTGCAGGAGATGAGCCAGATGGTTCTGGTAAGTTTATAGTAACAGTATTTAGAAATCCAAAGGTTGCAGAAGCAGTACAAGAATTTTTAACTAAGCAAGATGGATTAATGTTAGGTATCTGTAATGGATTCCAAGCACTTATAAAACTTGGATTAGTACCATATGGTGAAATAAGAGAAACTAAAGAAGATGCACCGACTCTTACTTATAATAATATAGGTAGACATCAAGCTAAGATTGTTAGAACTAGAATATCATCAAATAAGTCACCATGGTTAGTGGGAACAGAGGTAGGAGATGTTCATAGTATAGCAATATCTCATGGAGAGGGTAGATTTGTTGCTAATGAAGAAGTTATGAAACAATTAATAGCTAATGGACAAATAGCTACTCAATATGTAGATTTTGATAACAATCCTACTTATGATATAGAGTTTAACCCAAATGGTTCATATTATGGAGTAGAAGGTATAACTAGCTTAGATGGTAGAATACTTGGTAAGATGGGTCACTCAGAAAGAGTTGGAGAACATATTATAAAGAATATCTTAGGTGAAAAAGATCAGAAGATATTTGAATCAGGAGTAAAATATTTTAAATAAGATTTAATATAGAAAAATAGTATGTTGATAAATATTAACATACTATTTTTCTATTCAAAAACTAATAGTGCGACCTTTAATTAACATTTAAATATTATGAGCATAGAGATCATTCATTTCGTGAGTTTGTTTGCAACTCTATGCTCTTTTATTTTGTAAAAAAAGTTAATATCTAAATATTAATTAAACATTACAATACCAATAAATTGTATAATAACTCTTATAATTTTTATCATAGTTATTGAGTATATTGGTAAAATTCCAACAACAAAGAAACGTAATAAAAAATTTGATATACTAATTGTTTTACCTCATGTAGCAATTGTATGCATTTTAATAGGAATAGGCATATTAGCTAGAAAAGTTGAATAAGTTAAGAGTTCTTATGAGTTGGATAAATATGCAAGATAATAAATAATCAAAAACTAAGTTTGAAAGGCATATTCAATAAGGTTATACTTAATATATAGTAAAAATACTTACTATATATTAAGTAATGTATTAATTAGGAGCTGATTTCATGAAATTAAATAGAAATGATGAGTGTTGGTGTGGTAGCAAGGCGAAATATAAAAAATGCCATATGCAATTCGATGAAAAATTAAACCAATTAAAAGCAGATGGTTATGAAGTACCATCTCATGATATTATAAAAACAAAAGAACAAATAGAAAAAATAAAAGAAAGTGCAAGAATTAACAATGTAGTACTAGATTTAGTATCTGAAAAAGTAACAGAAGGAATGACTACAGAAGATATCAATAAAATAGTACACGACTATACAGTATCTCAGGGGGCAGAACCAGCTCCGCTTGGATATGGAGGATTCCCAAAGAGTGTATGTACATCAATAAACAATGAAATATGCCACGGAATACCGAGTGAAGATGTAGTACTAAAAGATGGGGATATACTAAATGTAGACGTTTCTACGATATACAATGGATATTATTCAGATGCATCTAGAATGTTTATGATAGGAAATGTTAGCGATGAAGCTAAGAAGCTAGTTGAAGTAACTAAAGAATGTCTATACAAAGGGATAGAAGCGGTTAAGCCTTGGGGACATATAGGAGATATAGGTGCAGCAATACAGCAACATGCGGAAGCAAATGGATATTCTGTAGTTGAAGACTTTGGAGGGCATGGAATAGGATTACAATTTCACGAAGATCCGTTCGTATCCCACTATGGAAGTGCAAATGAAGGTATGATATTAGTTCCAGGAATGACATTCACAATAGAACCTATGATAAATCAAGGAATTTGTGAACTTTATATAGATGAAGAAAATGAATGGACTTCATATACAGATGATGGGCTATTATCAGCTCAATGGGAGCATATGGTTTTAGTAACTGAAGATGGTGTTGAAATTTTAGCAAAATAGTTTGATAAATAGCAGATGTAAAAACAGATTTAGATTTAGTAACTTTTCTTAATAATCTGTTATAAATTTCTATTGAGTTTGTAGTATATATTGATATTCTTATCTTCTGCAGATACTTGAAATATGTTGAAAGTTCATCCAAATTATTTCTTCAAATCTTACAAATATAAGTTTATATAGAATTCTTATTAGAATAATTTTAATATTTAAATTATACTTTCACAACATTTATTAAAAAATTTCTCATAAAACAATGTTCAATAAAACCTTTATTTTTTTGTACATATTCAATGGAGCAGAGAAATATCTAAAAGCATTTAGAATCATATTGAAACTGTTCACAAAATTGCAAACACCTCTTAATGCATATTTTGAAGGTTAAAATTAAAAAGAAAAACGAGATAATGAAATAGGAGCTTTAGAGCTCCTATTTTTTATTTATATGAGATTCAACAACTCAAATAAAGACTGATAATTACACACATGGTGATGTTAACTGGAAGGATAAACTTATAGTATTTAATGGCAAGGAAATAACTTATGATGCAATAGGGAATCCACTGACATATGATGTACAGGCGTTTATTTGGGAAGAAGGAAGACAACTAGCAAACTAATAAAAATTGATAAAAATTAGCACTCTATACTTGACAGTGCTAACAAAAATGCTAAAATAATAATTAATAGGGGTTCCTATATAAGAAAAATTTACTTATAACAAGGAGGATAATTTATGACAAATCAAAAAGGTAGTATATCAATACATACGGAAAATATTTTTCCGATAATAAAGAAATGGCTATATTCTGATAAAGACATATTTATAAGAGAACTTATAAGCAATGGATGCGATGCAGTAAACAAGCATAAGAAGCTTATTTCATTAGGAGAGATAGAAGGGGATAAAAATCAAAACTACAAAATAAATGTATCTATAAACAAAGAAAATTCAGCACTTATATTTGAAGATAATGGTATAGGTATGACAGAAGAGGAAGTAAACAAATATATAAATCAAGTTGCTTTTTCTGGAGCAGAAGATTTCTTTAATGAATACAAAGATAAAATGAATGAAGAAAATGATATAATAGGTCATTTTGGATTAGGATTCTATTCTTCTTTTATGGTATCTAAAAAAGTTCAAATAGACACATTATCATATAAAGAAGATGCAACAGCTGTAAGATGGGTAAGTGAAGGTGGCACAGAATATGAAATAAGTGAATGTGATAATAGAACTACAAGAGGTACAACAATTACATTATTCTTAGAAGATGATAGTAAAGAATTTTTAGAAGAATATACTGTAAGAGATATAATAGATAAATATTGTTCATTCTTACCGGTAGATATTTATTTAAATAATTGTAATGAAGAAGATAAAAAAGAAAATGAAGAAGCTGAAAAAGAACAAACTCCTATAAATAACACACAACCATTATGGTTAAAGTCACCAAAGGATTGTACGGATGAAGAATACAAAGAATTCTATAGAAATGTATTTAAGACATTTGATGAACCATTATTTTGGATACATCTAAATGTAGATTATCCATTTAATTTAAAAGGAATATTATACTTCCCTAAATTAAATAATGAATTTGAACTTATAGAAGGTAAAGTTAAGTTATATAATAATCAAGTATTCGTAGCAGATAATATAAAAGAAGTTATACCAGAGTTTTTACTATTATTAAAAGGTGTAATAGATTGTCCAGATTTACCATTAAATGTTTCTAGAAGTTTCTTACAAAATGATAAAGATGTAAGTAAAATTTCTAAGCATATAGTTAAAAAAGTTGCTGATAAATTAAAATCATTATTTAAGAATGAAAGAGAAAGCTATGAAAAATTCTGGGATGATATACAAGTATTTATTAAATATGGATGCTTAAAGGATGAAAGCTTCTATGATAAGATAAAAGACAGTATATTATTTAAAACTATAAACTCAGAATATATGACACTTAATGATTACTTAGAAAAGTGTAAGGAAAAGCATGAAAATAAAGTGTTCTATGTGAGTGATGAAGGACAACAATCTCAATATATAAAATTATTTAAAGACTATGAATTAGATGCTGTAGTATTAAATTCTACAATAGACAACCACTTTATATCTTTTGCAGAGTTTAAAAACCAAGGTGTTAGCTTTAATAGAATAGATGCAGATTTATCTGATGTATTAAAAGATGAAAAAGATATAGAGAATGCAGAAGAAAGAACTACTATAGAAAACTTATTTAAAGATTCAGTAGGTGAAAGAATAAAAACTTATTCTGTAGAAAGCCTAAGAAGTGAAGAAACTTCTGCTATTATTTTAGTATCAGAACAATCAAGAAGAATGGCTGAAATGAAATCACAATTTGCTGGAATGAACCTTGTAATGAATTTTGAAGAAGAAAAAACTTTAGTTATAAATGACAATAGTCCAATAATTAAAAAATTAGTTTCTTTAAAAGAAGAGGAGTCTAAGAAAGAACAAATATCATTAATTTGTAATCAAATAGTAGATATAGCTTTATTAGCTAACAAAGAATTAGATTCTAAGCAATTAGACGATTTTATAAAAAGAAATAATCAACTTATGAATATGATAATATCATTATAAAAAAATCCCCATTTAGGGGATTTTTTAATTGTTTTTATTGAGTAGCAATATATTTTTAACTTCAGCAACATCAAGTAAGTTTAAATATCTATTTATTAGATTTTTTAGTATTACGATAGAATGACACTGTTCTAACTAATAGTCCAATTATGCCAATAAAGAAGAATAGACAACCAATTGGTATTAAAAAAATTGGTTCAACAAGAGTGCCATCTGGAGCGACTTCACTTCCAATGATGTTAAAAGTGACCACACAACCGATTGTTATAATAAAGGGTATTAAATTTAAAAGATATTTTTTCATTTCAAAACCTCCATAAATAATAATAACTAAAAAATCAAGTTATTACCTAAATTTTATATTTGATAAATATTTATTTTTATTAATTTTATTTTAATCTAGGATCATTATCCTCGACATATTCTAAAATATCACCTGGCTGACATTCTAATATCTTACATAAAGCCTCAAGAGTAGTAAATCTAACTGCCTTAGCTTTATTATTTTTCAAAATTGAAAGATTAGCCATAGTAATACCAAGTTTTTCAGAAAGCTCTGTAGAACTCATTTTTCTTTTTGCCATCATGACATCTAAATTAACAATAATCGGCATAATAAACTTCCTTTCTAGATTGTCTTATCATTTTCATCTTTAATATTTATAAATAACTCGAATAATCGAGATGCTACTAGAGCTAATAATCCTATAGTCGTAGCAACAATAGAAATAAGTATAAAAGGTCCGACCCAAAGCAAGTATTCAAAAAACTTAATAAAATTCTTTAAGTACCATACACATCCAAGAAATAAAAACATTTCACTAAAAGAACATATAGATATAATTTTTAAAGATTTAACTATTGTGTTTGAAAATGGATTATTTTTTGATATTATCCCGCAAAGTTTTTTTAAGTTAAATAGTGCTATAACATAAGGAGTAGCACATAAATAGATACAAGTAACAACAGAAATGACTAATCTAGAGTCTAGTATAGAATAAGCACTTTTAAAAAATGCTGTTACTATGAGTGGAGCTGCAAAGAGAAGTATACATGTAATTGTTAGATCTAACAATACAGTGGAATTTAAAATTTTTGAAGTTAAGTTGTTTTTCATATTATCTACCTCGTTTCTGAATTATTATAATATTAATATTAAACAAATATTTATCGTTTGTCAATAAAAATATATCTATAAAAAATAGATGTAGAGAAATAGAAGATATATTTATCCAATGATAGATAATTTAAAATTGTATTAATAGGATTAAATTTTATTATAAAATTGTTGACTCTAACATTATGTTATAGATTAATATTAAATGTGGAGGTGGGTAATATGTATATGATAAATGAAATCTCAAAGCTAACGGGTATAAGTGTTAGAATGCTACATCACTATGATAAGATTGGACTTTTAGTTCCAAGTAAAAGAACTGATTCAAACTATAGAATGTATAACGATTATGACATTTCTAGATTGTATCAAATATTAATTTTCAAAGAATTAGAATTTCCACTTCAAAAAATAAAACAAATATTAGATGACGAGAATTTTAATAAAGAAGAAGCTCTAAAAGTTCAACGTAATCTTATACTAGAAAAGAAAAATAGATTAGAAAGAATAATAGAATCAATAGATGATAATATAGGAAATTTAGGAGGAAATATTATGAGTAAGAAAAATTTCAAAGCTTTTAATTATGAAGAAGTTAAAAAACATCAAGAGAAATATAAAGAAGAAACAGAAAAAAGATATGGACAGTCTGATGCATATAAAGAAAGTAAAGAGAAAACATCTAAATACTCAAAAAATGACTGGGAAAGTATAATGGGAGAGGCTGGAGCTATATATGAAGAATTAGCTTGCTTAATGGATAAAGATCCAGCAGATAAAGAAGTTCAAGTATTAATTGAAAAATGGAGAAACCATATAAGTAAGAATTTCTATAACTGTACAATAGAAATATTTAAAGGATTAGCACTTATGTATGTAGCAGATGAAAGATTTACTAAGAATATTGATAAATATGGTGAAGGTTTAGCACAGTTCATTAGTGATGCTATGAATGTTTATTGTGATAACAATTCAAAATAATATAAGTATATAGCAATTTCAATTATATATCCTAACATAAAACTCACTATATAGTGAAAAAAAATTATTAATTTAATATTAGGATATATCAAAAAATATTAGTGCTGAGTTACTTTATACATCTTACAAAACTGTAAGCTAAATGTAATCTAGTTAAATGGTTCGAATCTTAAGGTGAATATATAATAAATATATAACTAACAAGAGGAGGACAAAAGATGAAAAAATTAAATGCATTTCAGATGAAAGCTTTTGCACTAATACTTATGTTAATGGATCATTTATGGTTTGCATTTCCAAAAGTATTTCCAATATGGCTTCATCCGTTATCAAGAGTAGTAGCACCGATATTTGCATTTTTACTAGTTGAAGGATTTTTCCATACTAGAAGCAGAATAAAATATAACATTAGATTATTTGGATGGGCAGGGTTTATGCAAGCTGGGAATATGGCTATAAATATAGCTTTTAAATCCAAAGAAGTTGCTATTCATAATAATATATTTTTAACTTTAGCATTAGGTCTTACTATAATAAATATAATTGAGTATAGTAAGAAAAAAACAGGTGCTAATAAGTTGATATTAATAGTTTTATCAATATTATTGTTACCACTAAGCTTTTTTACAGAAGGTGGACCAGCAATTATACCTTTTATATTAATAGCTTATTTATTTAAAGGAAATGTTAAGAAACAAATAGTAGGATATGTAATTTTATCACTAATATTATTTGGTATGAGTTATGTTCCATATCCTAATTTAAGTGATACTATAGATATGTTAATGTTTAACTCAGACTTCTTATTTATATTAGTTGTACCATTTATATTAATATACAACGGAGAAAGAGGTATGAATAATAAATTTAGCAAGTATTTATTTTATGTGTTTTATCCATTGCACTTATGGATATTAGCAATAGTACAGTTTATGTTAAATTAAATAGAAAATCCTAAAGGGTACTCGAAATAACTTATATTATTTCTGGTACTTTTTTCATAAATTAAAATCAAAACTATATTAATCTATGAAAAATTATTAATAGTAATTTATAATCAAATAGAATGCATTAAAAATAGGGAGTGAAAAAATGGGGAAAATATTACTTTTAGAAGATGATAAGTCACTAAATAGAGGAATTAGTTTTAAATTAAAAAAGGAAGGTTACTATGTACATACTGCCTTCAATATAAAAGAAGCTAAAGAAATATTTGAAGAAAATGAAATAGATTTAATAATCTCTGATGTAGGTCTACCAGATGGAAATGGATTTGATTTTTGTGAAGAAATAAGAAAAAGTAGCAATGTACATATAATAATGTTAACTGCATTAGATCAAGAAATAGATGTAGTTACAGGATATGAGATTGGAGCTGATGATTATATAACTAAACCATTCAGTTTGATTGTTCTTATATCAAAAATAAATGCTTTTATGAGGCGAATAGAAAATTCTAGTACTGAAAACTCAATTTCTTGTTACAAATTAAACTTTAATTACTTAGATAATAAGCTAATCAAAGAAAATGAAGAATTGCTATTAAGTAAAAATGAAGCTAAGTTATTAAAATATTTAATGCAGAATTCATGCCAAACATTAACAAAAGAACAGTTAATTGAAGCTCTTTGGGATATTGATGGTAATTTTGTTGATGAGAATACTGTAGCTGTAAATATCAGAAGGCTTAGACAAAAGGTAGAAGAAAATCCATCAAGTCCAGAATACATAAAAAATATAAGAGGTGTAGGCTATGCTTTTTCAAAGAGGTGTATCATAAAATGATAGATATAATAAGAAAAGAACCTTTATTTAAAAAATTAGTAGGTATGATGTTAATTAGTATAATAGTTGTATTTACCATATTTGCTACATTTCAATACAATAATCTTAAAAATATATATTTAGAACAAAATGAAATTGATAAAGTATTAATAGGAACATTAGTGAGTAAATACCCAGAAGATGAAGTGAATATAATAAAAGCAGTTTATAATAAAGATGATAAATATATAAATTTAGGGCAAAAAACTTTAAACAAGTTTGGATATGATGAAAATGATAGTATGTATAAAAATGTAAATTTTCAAGAACATTTGAAATATTTCCTGGTAAATAATTTGATTATTTTTGGAATATTAATCACTTTAGTGTTATTTATAGTATTTATTTTTATAAAATATGTTTTTATTAGGTTAATAAAAGTAAATAGAGACATAGAAAATATAATAAATAATAACTACACTATTAAAGATGATTTTAAAGAAGAAGGAATATTTAATAGAATTTATACAGATTTAAATAAGCTATCAAGAAGTTTAAATTTAAAAATAAATAATCTAGATAAAGAAAAAGAGAGCATAAAAGAATTAGTAACAGACATATCGCATCAGTTAAAAACGCCATTAGCATCATTAAAATTATATAACACATTATTAATAGAAGAAGAACTGAATGATGAAGATAGAATGGAATTCTTAAAAACTAATGAAATGTCTATTAATAAGCTACACAGCTTAATAGATGCATTAGTGAATATATCAAGATTAGAAGCTAGTATGATAAATATAAAAAAAGAAAATAAAAGTATAAAAGAAACCTTAACAAAAGCTATAAACAGTGTAAAAAATAAGGCTAATCAAAAAAGAATAAATATAATACTAGAAGATTTTTGTGATAAAGAAATACCACATGATTCAAAGTGGACAGAAGAAAGTATATTTAATGTACTTGATAATGGTGTTAAATACACAAAGGAAAATGGAAATATAGATATATCGATTTCAGAAACTATAAACTTTATAAGAATAGATATACAAGATGATGGTATTGGAATTAATAAATCAGAGTTTAATAACATATTTAAAAGATTTTATAGAAATGAAGAAGTTGAAGATATTGAAGGTTCTGGGGTAGGTCTTTATTTAAGTAGAAAAATATTTGAACAACAAGGTGGAAATATTATAGTATCTTCAAAAAAAGGACAAGGTAGTAAATTTTCTTTATTTCTTACAAAAGTGTAAGCCTAGTTGTAAGTGATTTGAAAGACTTAGAATGTATTATTAAAGTATATAAATAATACAGATGTAAGGGGAAAAATAAAAAATGAGTATATTAAAAACTAGTAACTTAAAAAAGTATTACGGTTCAGGGGAAAGCTTAGTAAAAGCAATAGATAATACTAACATAGATATAAACGAAGGCGAATTTGTAGCAATAGTAGGAAAATCAGGTTCAGGTAAAAGTACATTATTACATATGATAGGTGGATTAGATAGACCAACTGAAGGAAAAGTATTCATAGATGGAAAGGATATATTTTCACTAAAAGATGAAAAATTAGCTATATTTAGAAGAAGAAAAATAGGATTTGTATTTCAATACTATAACCTAATATCTTCACTTAATGTATGGGAGAATATCGTACTTCCAATAGGGTTAGATGGAAAAGATATAAATAAAAATTTTGTAAATGATATTATAAAAGCACTAGGATTAGAGAGTAAAAAAGAAGTATTGCCTAATACTTTATCGGGAGGACAACAACAAAGAGTTGCTATAGCTAGAGCTTTAGTAAGCAGACCATCAATAATATTAGCAGATGAGCCTACTGGAAACTTGGACTCTAAAACTTCTGATGAGGTTATGAGTTTATTAAAGACTATGATAAAGAAATACAATCAAACATTAGTTATGATAACTCACGATGAAACTATAGCACAAATGGCTGATAGAGTAATTTATATTGAAGATGGGAAGATATTAAAAGGTGGTGTTATAAATGATTAATACTACGAAGATAGCAAAAAGTAATTTAAAGCAGAATAAGTCAAAAAGTATATTAATTATTGTAACAATATTACTAGCTACTACTTTATTAGCAGCAGTTGGAATGACTTGTGTAGACTGGAGTGCTGTTAACAAAGAGAATGTGAGAAAATACTATGGAACACAACATGGTATATATGGTGGAATAGATGAAAAAACTTATGAAATAATAAAAAATCATGTAGACATAGAGGATACTGGAATAGTTAATGGTATAGGGGTTATAGAATATGAAGATGAAACTGAGATAGATTTAGGGTTTGCAACGAGAAAAGCAATTGAATTTAATAATATAGAGTTAATAAATGGGAAATTACCTACAAATGAAAATGAAATAATGATAGATGATTTAGCATTAGATAAATTAGGCTATGAGCAAAAGTTAAATCAAAAGATAAAGTTGTCATATGAAGATTATTCTAAAAAAGAAATAACAGAGAAAGAATTCACGGTAACGGGAATAACTAAAGCGAGTGAACAAGCTAAAGTTAGAAAATCATACTCAGTAATGGTATCCAATGATTATATGAGAAGTACTAGAGATATGAATAAAGAAGATTTTAGTGTATTTATATCATTAAAAGATGAAAATAAATTATCTGGAGGAGAATTAGAATTTAAAGTAGAAGAAATTGGTTCAAACTTAGGGCTAAGTAAAGATAAAATAAAGGTAAATAATGATTATATAAATACTTTAAAACCAGATGTAGAAGTAATGCTTTGGGGAGGTTTTATAGGATTAATAATAATCTTATCTAGTATATTAGTAATTTATAATATATTCTACTTATCGATAGTAACTAAGGTTCAAGAGTTTGGGAAACTTAGAGCGATAGGTGCTACTAAAAAACAAATAAAATCAATAGTACTTAAAGAGGGAATAATTTTATCATTAATTGCAATACCTATGGGAATAGCCTTGGGATATTTAATAAATAAATGTATACTAGTAAAGATATTTTTCAGTGCGTCAACAGTATCTAAGTTACCTATAGCTATAGGGGTTATGGTTGTTAGCTTCTTGACTGTATTTATATCTTTATTAAAGCCAATGAAAGTTGCATCTAAAGTATCGGTAGTAGAAGCTATTAGATACAATGGAGAACAAAACCCTAAGTTAAAAACTAGAAAAGGATATCATTCAATAAATATCAAAAAACTTGTCTATGCAAATCTAAATAGTAATAAAAAGCGTACTTATGTAACTTTACTGTCACTTACATTAAGTGGAATAATATTTATAGTTATGTCTAGCGTAATGAACAGTATAGACGCAGAAAAAATGGTAAGAAATCATCATCCATATGATATTAAGATATCTTTAGATAATTATACTCTTGGAGATGAGGAAAGTCCAAATACTGAAATTAATATGTTACAAATGAAAAATCCATTAAATGATAAATTTATAAATACTTTGAAAAATGTACAGGGCATTGAAAAAATACAAAAATATAATGACCTAAAGATAGGTATAGAAAGTTTAAATCTTGAATATAAATATGATTCTCTTTCTGGAGTAACAGAAAGAGATTTAGAAGATTTAGAGTTTTATTTAATAGATGGTAAAATAGATTTAGAAAAATTAAAATCAGGAAACGAAGTGATAATAACTGACTCTGACATAGCAAAAGATAATAATATAAAAGTTGGAGATAATATAGCATTAATTTTATATGATGGAGATAAAAAAATAGATAAAGAGTTCAAAGTACAAGCTATAACCGATGCACCAGGAATGTTTGCTATACATGAAGAAGCTTTTAAAAAAATAGTAAAAACAGATACAACGAGTACAATAGGAATTTATACTGATAAGAAGAAATACGATGATATTAAATTGTACATGCAAAATATAGTTAACTCTAATGAATATTTTGAAGATAGTTATATAGATAAAGAAATAGAAGTATATGAATTATCTGTGTATTTAACCAAAACAATAGGATACAGTTTAGTTGTTATATTAGGGGTTATAGGATTTATAAACTTAATAAATGCAATGATAACAAGTATAATAACTAGAAAGAAAGAGTTAGGAATGTTACAAGCGATAGGACTTACAGATAAGCAATTAGTAAAAATGTTAAATATAGAAGCGATGTTTTACACTTCAACAATGTTAGTAGGTTCATTAACTTTAGGCAATGGATTAGGATATATAGCAGTTCAAGCTTTTAGGAAAGCTGGAGGATCATATGCAGTATATACTTTACCTATAATTCAGATATTAATTATGACGGTATGTGTAGTTATTGCTCAATTAATATTGACATATTTAATAAGTAAGAGTTTCAACAAACAATCATTAATAGATAGAGTAAGATATAGTGAATAAAATATAAGTTGAGTCTGGAAATATAATTGTGTATTCCTCAGATTATGTTAGAAACGATGATCAGATTTTTATAAGGACTATGACTATTGAGTTATAGTTCTTTTTTAGATATTTTTTCAAAGAAATATGGCTTTAATAGAAAAATATGTTTTTAAAATTAAAATATAAAAGGTGAAATTCTTTAAATTCATTCTTAATAACTTGTGTATAATAGATATATAATCAATGCTACAGTATATTTTGAAATAAATTTTATAATTAGAGGTGATGCAATTGACTGAAAAAGATGATGAGTATAGTATAAATGATTATAGAAGCTATGAAGAAAATTTTAATAAAAATTTAATATTTCATAGCTTAATAAAAACAATATTTATAATGATATCATCAACATTAATATCATTATTATTTAAAAAAATAGGATTTAACGAAGCTAACATTATATTAGTATTTACAATTGGAGTATTATTTGTATCAACTTTTACATATGGATATATTTATGGTGTACTTGCTTCTATTATAGCAGCACTTTCTTTTAATTTTTTCTTTGCACAGCCCTATTACACTTTTTTAATACATAGTCCAGAATATTTAATTACATTTTTTATAATGCTTATAGCAACATTAATTACTAGTACTTTAACATCAAGAATAAAAAAAGAAGCTAGGATATCATATATAAAAGAACAAAGAATTAAGTTACTATATATAAATAATAAAAGATTACTTAAATCAAAAAGTAAAAGAGATATAATAAGACATTGTAAGGATAGCTTAGTAGACATATTAAATAGAGATATATTAATAGTAATTAAGGATGAATCACTTAACATAATAGAATATAGTCATTATAGTAGTTATATTATGGAAAGTATATTTAAATCTAAGCTAGAAAAAGATTCGTTAAAAAAATGCTTTTTGTTAGGTGAACCATTAGGAATTACAACACAAATAGATAAAGATAGAAAAATATATTATCATCCTATAAAAGGTAAAAAATCTATTTTGGGGGTAATTGGAATAGGTAGTTATGATAAAAATCCTATATCAGAAAATGAAAAAATTATTTTAGAATCTATTTCTGCACAAGTAGCTTTAGCTATTGAAAAAGAAGAACTATATGAACAAAACAGAAAAAGCAGCTTAGAAGCACATAGAGAAAGAATAAGAGGAAATCTACTTAGATCCATATCGCATGATTTAAGAACACCACTTGCCAGTATTTTAGGTTCAGCATCAACTATAATTGATAATTATGAAAAAATAGATGATAGTGTAAAAAAAGAATTACTAAATAATATATATGAAGATGCAGACTGGCTTACGCGCTCAGTAGAAAATATACTTAGCATGACAAGGATAGATGAAGGAAAATTTGAAATTAAAAAAAACATAGAAATAGCAGAAGAAATAGTTGCTGAGGCTGTAAAAAGAGTAAATCAATTTACAAATAATCGAAATATAAAAATACAATTACCAGAGGAAATAATAGTTGTATATGTGGATGGACTATTAATAAAACAAGTAATCGTAAATTTAATAGATAATGCAATAAGACATACGAAAGAAAACTCAAAGATAGAAATTAGTATAGAAAAAAATGAAAATGATGTAGTTTTTAAAGTGTCTGATAATGGTGAAGGTATAAAAGAGGAGCATATTAAAAATATATTTGATAGATTTTATACAAAATCAGATAATAAAAACCTTGAAAAACGTGGTATAGGACTAGGACTAGCAATATGTAAATCAATTGTATTAGCTCATGGAGGTCAAATTAAAGCATACAATAATCTATATGGTGGAGCTACATTTGAGTTTAGTATACCGCATGAAGAAAGGGGAAATACATATGGAATTAAAACCACTAATATTAATAGTTGAAGACGACAAATCAATTTGTAAATTTATAAGAATATCATTAGAAACACAAGGATATAAATGTGAAGAGACAAAGTATGGAAAAACAGCAATATCTATGGCGCTCTCTATGTCTCCAGATATAATTGTTTTAGACTTAGGACTTCCAGATATAGATGGAATAGAAGTTATAGAAAAGTTGAAGGATATTTCTAATGCAAAAATAATAGTAGTATCAGCTAGAGGGCATGAAAGAGATAAGGTAGAAGCTTTAGATGCTGGAGCTGATGACTATTTAACAAAGCCATTTGGAGTATCTGAATTATTAGCGAGAATTAGAGTGTGCCTTAGAAATATAGTAAAAGAAAATAACTTTAAATTAGAAGAAGAGGATATTTTTCAAGTTAGAGATCTTAAAATAGATTACGAAAAGCGTAGAATATACATAGATAATGAAGAAATACATTTAACTCCAATAGAATATAAACTATTGGTGCTTATGGCAAAGTATGCAGGGAAGGTTCTAACACATAGATTTATTATTAATGAAATATGGGGAAGCTATATGGAAAGTGAAACCCAATCTTTAAGAGTTTTTATGGCTAGTATAAGAAGAAAAATAGAAAAAGATCCAACTCAACCACAATATATACTCACAGAAATTGGAGTTGGATATAGGATGATAGATGAGTAAAATAAAGCCTTTTATATAGGGCTTTATTTTTTTGTCTTAAATCTTAACAACATCTTAACAAGAATGTATAAATCTTAATGATATATTTATACAAAATATATGAATCTTAACAGCAATCTTATATGAATTTTAATAAAATAATAACATAAGTAAAACAGTAAAAGATGGAGGTGTACAATGTTATATAAAGAAAGTAATTTAATTTTATTTAATTCATATATAGAAAATGCTATAGAAAGCCTAAAAAATAAAGAATTTGATAAATCCAAAGAATATATACTCTCAGCTATGATAGAAAATCATAATTCACCTAAGCCACATAACTTACTAGGAATTTATTATGAAATGAACGGATGCTTTGATTTAGCTAGGAAACACTACAGAGCATCTCTATCATTAGACCAAACATTAGAATCAGCAAATAATAATCTAGAAAGAATATGCAATTTTAAATATATATGTAGTGAAGAATATATGGACTATGGTCAAAATGAATATCAAATTAAAGGTAATGTATAGGGGAGGAAGTATTATGAAAGGTAAAAAAAATAATTATGTAATAATAGCAGGATGTGGAAGAACTGGCTCAAGTCTAGTAAAAGAAATGTTAGATGATGGCCATGATTTAGTAATAATAGATAGAGACAAAGACAAATTAGATTCATTAGGAACTGGGCTAAATGCCACAAGAATATTAGGTGTTGAATATGATATAGACATATTAAAAGAAGCAGGAATAGAAAATGCAGATGTATTTTTAGCGTTAACTCGAAATGATAGTATAAATATAACAGCATGCCAAGTGGCAAAAAATATATTTAACGTTAAAAAAGTAATAGCAAAGGTAGTAGATATGAACAAAGAACACATTTACAAATCATTAGATATAGATTATATAAACCCAATTAAATTAGGAATAGAAGAACTAATTAAATTAGGTGTAGAATAATTAAAATTTAAAGTAAAGGAGGTAAGAATTATGAAGGTTATAGTAATTGGGGGCGGTAAGGTAGGATTTTACCTTATAAAAACTCTAAAAAATAAAAAGCATGATATTACGTTAATAGAAAAAGACAAAGCATTATGTGAAAAAATATCAGATCAAATAGATATAGATATAATAAATGGAGATGGAACTGATATAGAAGTATTAAAAGATGCAGATATAGATGTAGCAGACGTGGTAGCTGCAGTTACGGGTAAGGATGAAGAAAATTTAGTAATATGCCAAGTTGCTAAGCAAAACTTTAACATACAGCATACAATGGCAAGAGTAAATAATCCTAAAAACCAAACACTTTTTAAAAGTTTAGGAGTGGATAACACTGTATGTAGTACACAAGTAATAACAAACCTAATTGACTGGGAATGTGAAAGTGATAAAATCAAAATAATCCAAACCTTCGAAAGAGGAGAAATGGTACTTGTGGAAGTTGAAATAGATGAAAAAATAACTTGGTGCAATAAAGCAATAAAAGATTTAAATATACCAATAAACACTGTAATAGTATCTGTTTTTAGAGAAGGACAGGTTATATATCCAAAGGGTAATACCATAATACAAGACCATGATAAAGTTGTAATAGTAACAGATAGTAAGAATATGATAAATGAAGGCAAAAAGATATATTCAGTATTAGAAGAATCATTATTCAAACATTAATGAATTATAAATAAAGTTAATTAAATTGATTTTTGAGTCAACTATAGGTCATATTAGCGAAATGAATTTTTTATTTGAGGTGGAGAAAATGTTAAAAAGTAAAGAGATAATAAGTGGTATGTTAAAAGAAGTATCATACATGTGTATATTAGTGGTAATTTTGATAGCAATGACAGAAATTATATAAAAGGAGAAAGCTATGAAAGCAGCTGAAAGAAATAGAAATGATTTAAAAGTAATAAGCTACTACACTGGATATATAGTTATAGGAACAGCGCTTCTTATGCTAATTCCAATGTTAATAGCTTTAGTTTTAAGAGAGTATGAGCCACTATTAGACTTTACTATAAGTATGAATATATCATTAATACTAGGATTGACATTAATGACATTAGGTAATGTAAATAAAGATAAGGTATATATGGAATGGAAGCACGGTCTTATAATAGCATCACTATCTTGGATTGTATTAATGATGTTATGTGCTATACCATATTATTTAAGTAATCATATGGTATCTTTTATAGATGCTTGCTTTGATGTTATGAGTGGATTTACCACTACAGGAGTATTTTTACTACAAGATTTAGACCATGCAAGTATTAGTCTTAATATATGGAGACATATTATCACATTTGTTGGTGGTCAAGGTATGGTTGTTTTAGCTATAATGTTTTTACCTAAACAAACACAAGGTGCATATAAAATGTACGTTGGAGAAGGTAAGGATGTTGAATTAGTTCCAAATGCAAAGCATACAACAAAATTAATATGGCAAATAAGTTTATTATACTTTGCAGTAGGTACTTTTGTATTCTGGATAGATGGAATGTTTATAGGATTAAATCCTTTAAGTTCTTTATATCATGCTGCCTGTATATTTGCAGCAGCATGGAGTACAGGTGGATTTTCACCAATGAGTCAAAATATATTATATTATCATAGTTTTTCATATGAAATAATAACTATAATATTCTTTATGCTAGGAACTTTAAACTTTGGATTCCACTACTCTGTTTGGAAAGGAAATAAAAAAGAAATTTATAAAAATATAGAAGTACAAACCCTTTTTGTAACAATAATGATAACATCATTTTTCACAGTAAAAGGATTAACAATGCTTAATGTATATCCTGATGCAATATCACTTTTTAGAAAAGGTGTTTATGGATTATTATCTGCACATACTACAACAGGATTTATGACCGTTTATGCAAGACAGTTTGCCCTAGAATGGGGTAATTTTGCTATTTTAATTATGATAATAGCAATGCTTCTTGGAGGTTGTGCGTGTTCAACAGCAGGTGGAGTAAAGGCTCTTAGAATAGGTATTGTATTTAAAGGATTAATGGCAGATATAAAAAAATCACTAGTATCAGAGAGAAGAGTAAAGGTATTTAAGTTCCACCATTTAAAAGAACAGACATTAGATAGTGATTTAGTTAAATCTAGTGCGATAATAATACTTTTATATATGATGTTATTTTTAATAGGTACAATGATAGGGTGTTATTATGGATATTCATTATTAGACTCAGCTTTTGAATCAGCATCTATATCTGGAAATGTTGGTTTATCAATAGGGATAACGTCAGTTGCTATGCCTTTAGGACTTAAACTATACTATATATTAGCTATGTATTTAGGTAGATTAGAATTTATATCAGTATTTGTTTTAATAGGATTTACTATTGGAGGAATTAAAAAGATATGTATAAGAAAATAAAAAAAATCTTGCTAGTAGTCACTATATGCATCTTTTTTAGTGTACCTACAAAAGTTAATGCAAATGTATATAGCTTAAATGATTTAGTTGAAAATGGAAAAGAATTCGATAAAAAAGAAGTAACCGTAAAAGGAGAAGCAATTGGAGAAGCTTTAGAAAGAAAAGATTATACTTGGATAAACATAAATGATACAACTAATGCTATGGGTATATATATGACTAAAGAAGATTCAGATAAGGTAAAAACCTATGGTGGATATAGTAAAATAGGTGATACTATACAAGTATCAGGGAAATTTAATAGAGCATGTAAAGAACATGGTGGAGATATGGATATACATGCAAAAAAAGTTGAATTAGTTAAAAAGGGTGAAATTTTAAAGCAAACTTTCCCTAAAGCTAAAGTTTATATAGCGGCAGTATCATTAATAATTGTAGCTATATTATATAAAATATACAAAAAAGAAAAATAAATATATGTTTTAATAAAGTTCCCACAGTTGTTCTATGGACACAAACAATAGGCATGTTCTTAGGAAGGCTTGAAATATGGATTGTATTTATAGCATTAATAAAAATTTGTAGATTTAATAATTTAAATAAAGAGTCTAGAAATATAATTGTGTATTCTCCAGATAAATTTTATAACTATGAAAAATCAAGAATAACTAAAACTAATTAAATAGATAGTGTATGAATAAGTTATAATAAAGATAGCACCTTAAGACAATATTTATTTTAAGGTGCTAAAAAATTAATCAACTAACATGAAATCTATATGTAAAAAACCATCTTTTACACCGTCTACTTGAACTTCTCTAAGTAAACATTTTATTATATCTCCATTTAAATTCAACTCTAAAACTCCAGTATTTTCTCCAGCATCAACCATTCTAGCAAAATCAGTTTTATATACTGAAATAGGAATGCTTCTATCTAATTGATTACCGAAAATAACTGCAGGTATATACCCTCTTTCTCTTATAAATCTAGTCTTTTCATTTAAATCTCTACTAACTACATTTAACATAATATATTAACCTCCTAGTATAAGTAATGATATTAGTGTTGATTACCTTTAATAAATAATATTTAAGTATTGTATGAATTATTCATAAAAAATGAGTATTGGTACTAATGCATAAAACTATATCTGAGATTTATAAAGTAAAGAATATATAAGAGAAACTAAGGAAAAATAGTATTAATTATTATAGAGGTAGAAATTGTTATTAAGAGGTGAAAATATGTTTAAGCCTAAGAGAGTAATATTTGAAAAGGGAACATTAGAGACAGAAATAGGAAAAAATATATATGATGAAGTAAAAGATGATAAAACTATTGAAATTATAAAACTTACTTCAAATAAAATAAAAGGACATATACCGGGTGAAAATTTATATGAACAATATAGAGCAGGAAAAGAAACATTAGTAGTAGGAATAAGAAAAACGTTAAAGTTTCAAACTTGTAAACCATCAGCAAATTATCAACTTCCATTAGTGAGTGGATGTATGGGAAGGTGTGAATATTGCTATTTAAACACTCAACTAGGTGACAAACCATTTGTAAGAGTATTTGCTAATATAGATGATGTACTAAATCAAGCTAAAAAATATATAGAAGAAAGATTGCCAGAGATAACTATATTTGAAGGAGCAGCTACATCAGATCCAGTACCAGTTGAACCTTATACAAATACTTTAAGAAAAACTATAGAATTTTTTGGTCAAGAAGAAAAAGGAAGATTTAGATTTGTTACTAAATACAACGATATTGACAATTTACTAGATATAAAACATAACAATCACACAGAAATAAGATTTAGTATAAATACTCCTAAAATAATAGATACTTATGAACATCATACAGCATCATCATATAAAAGAATTGAAGCTGCGGCTAAAGTAGCAAAAGCAGGATATCAAATAGGGTTTATAATTGCACCAGTATTTTTATATGACAATTGGAAGCAAGATTATATAGAATTAATCAAATCTATAAAAGAAAAGTTACCTAAAGAATTTAATGAACAAATTATATTTGAAGTTATTTCTCACAGATACACTACTAAAGCTAAAAACACAATACTAGAGATTTTTCCACAAACTACATTACCTATGAATGATGAAGAAAGAAAATTTAAATATGGTCAATTTGGATATGGAAAATATGTTTATACTAAAGAACAATTATCAGATATGAAAGAATTTTTTCAAATACAAATAAAAGAAGTGTTTCCTGATAGTATAATAAAGTATATAATCTAGAGATTATTATTATAAGTTATAAATTAGTAAGGCGATGATTAAAGAGTATAAGCTTATAAAACTATAGTAATAGATACATTTTAATTTATATATACTTTTATTAGGATTATAAAATCTTGGAGGTATGTATAATGAAAATGTATTCAAGAAAAAATGGTTATAGAAAAGGATCTGAAAATAATATTCCTAATGTACTTGCATTTACTATGATTAGAAATTTTTTATCTGATAAAAGTCATGAAGAAATGAGACATGAATATTTTATAAATAACTTAAGTACCAAACAAGTCAATCAGGCTATGAGAGATATAAAGTGGCTATTTAAAGAATACAAAGGTTTAGATGTTGTTACCATAGAGAACGTTGATGGTAATGTGAATAAAATTATAGTATAATATCAAGCAAAAAACAAGAATACACTCATAAACAATTGATTGCTTATGAGTGTATTTTCATATATAGATTGATAAATACAATTTTGACACTTGAAATGTAAACTTTTTTAAAAAAATAGTTGACCTAAATAATAAAAACTACTATCATTTAATTAGTAAACTTATACATGGAACAAAGTTTACTAATGGGAGGGTATAAATGATAGATAAAATTAATTCATTGAAAAGAGATATATTGAATGGAAATTTAATTACATATGAAGAAGCATTATATCTTATAGATATAGAAATAAATGATGAGAATGGTTTAAATGAATTATTTAAAGCTGCAAATGAAATAAGAAAAAAATTTATGGGTAATAAAGCTGACCTATGTACAATAATGAATGCTAAATCAGGTAAGTGCAGTGAAGATTGTAGATTCTGTGCTCAATCGGGGCATTACAATACTGGAGTAGAAGAATATTCATTACTTAGTTATAAAGATATATTAAAAAGGGCTAAAGAAATGGAAGAAAAGGGAGTACATAGATTTTCGTTAGTAACGAGTGGCAGAGGAGTTAAGGGCGAGGAGTTTAATAAAGTAGTTGATATATATAGAAGATTGCACAAAGACACAAATTTGAGTCTCTGCGCATCATTAGGAATAATAGATTATGGACAAGCTAAAAAATTAAAAGAAGCTGGTGTGCAGATGTATCATCATAATGTTGAAACATCTAGGGATAACTATAAAAATATATGCACCACACATACATATGAAGATAGAATCGAAACGATAAAGAATGTACAAAAATCAGGAATGGACCTTTGTGTAGGTGGTATATTGGGTCTTGATGAGAGTAAAGAACAAAGGCTAAAGATGGCATTTGAAATAAGAGAATTAAATATAAAATCAATACCATTAAATATTTTAAATCCAATAAAAAATACACCTATGGAAAATTGCAAAAAACTAGAACCGTTAGAAATATTAAAAACTATGGCAGTATATCGATTTATAAATCCATCAGCGTATATAAGATATGCAGGGGGTAGAATGTTACTTAAAGGATATGAAGAACTAGGTTTTAATGGAGGAGTAAATTCAGCATTAGTTGGAGACTATTTAACTACTATAGGATCAGATATACAAGATGATAAACAAATGATAATTTGTCAAGATTTTGAAATATAGGGGGTGCATTATGGGAAGAGGTATTTTTATAATAGGAACGGATACTGATGTAGGAAAAACTTTTGTTACAGGTGGACTTACATATATATTAAAACAAAACGGATACAACGTAATATCATATAAGCCTATTCAAAGCGGGGGCATTGTAAGTGAAGACTGTAAAACTTTAATTCCTCCGGATTGTAAATACATAAAAGAGATTTGTAATTTAGACAATGATTACAATGAGATGAATACATATTGCTTAAAAAAAGAAGTCTCACCACATTTAGCTGCAAGGATAGAAAATATAGATATTGTAAAGCAAGAGATAATATGTCATTATAAAGAACTTATAAATAAATATGATTATGTTATCGTGGAAGGTGCTGGTGGAATAGTGGTACCTTTGATTGAAAATAACTATTTTGTATATGATTTAATCAAAGATTTAAATCTTGATACAGTGATTGTATCAAGAGCAGGTGTAGGAACTATAAATCATACTGTTCTTACCGTAGAATTTCTAAAGAAACATAATATTAATACTAAAGGAATTATTATAAATCAGTACAGTAACAAGTTTTATGAAGATGATAATATTGAAATGATTAAAAAATTAACTCAATTAGATATAGTACAAAAGATAAGCAAGATAGAAGATATATCATTAGAAAAGATAAGAAAAGAATATGAAAAAATAGATTTAGAAAAAGTATTAAATTTATTTGAATAAAGGGGAGATGTTAAAAATGAGTATGAAGGAACTTCAAGAAAAAGATTTAAAATATGTTTGGCATCCATGTTCTCAGATGAAAGATTATGAAAAATTTCCTCCAATAGTAATTGAAAAAGGTAAAGGTGTATTTCTTTATGATGTAGATGGCAATAAATACTTAGATGCCGTTTCATCTTGGTGGGTTAATTTATTTGGTCATTCAAATCAAAGAATAAATGATGCTCTATATAAACAAGCTAATACTTTAGAACATGCTATATTTGCAAATTTTACTCATAAACCAGCAATAGAACTTTGTGAGAGAATTGTTTCTTTAACTCCAGATAGACTACAAAAAGTATTCTTTGGAGATAATGGTTCTTCTGCTATAGAGATAGCATTAAAATTAAGTTTTCAATATCATCAACAAATAGGCAAAACTAAGAAAACTAGATTTGTAAATATAACAGATGCATATCACGGTGAAACTATAGGTGCATTATCTATGGGAGATATGGACTTATATAGTAAAGTATATAAACCAATACTACTTGACTCATTTAAAGTGGAAGGTCCTGATTGTTTTAGATGTAAATTCAATAAGGAAAGAAACACATGTAATGCTGAATGTTTTACAAATATGGAGAAACAAATAGAAGAAATACATGAAGACGTAAGTGCAGTAATAATAGAACCTTTAGTGCAATGTGCAGCAGGTATGAAAATATACTCACCAAAATATTTAGTAAAACTAAGAGAACTATGTGATAAATACGATATAAACTTAATTGCTGATGAAATAGCAGTAGGTTTTGGAAGAACAGGCAAGATGTTTGCTTGTGAACATGCAAATATTTCACCTGATATAATGTGCTTATCAAAAGGACTTACAGCAGGATATATGCCACTTTCATTAGTGCTAATGAGTAACAAAATATATGATGCATTCTATGATGAATATAACACGATGAAGGCATTTTTACATAGTCATAGTTATTCAGGGAATCCATTAGGATGTAGTGTTGCTTTAGAAACTTTAAAGATATTTGAAGATGAAGAGGTATTAAAAAATAATGAAGCTAAAAGCAAATATCTAAGAAAAAAAGTAGAAAGCATATTAAAAGACATTCCACATGTGGGAGAATATAGACAAGTAGGTATGATAGGTGCAATTGAGCTAGTTAAAGATACGTGTAGTAAAGAACCTTTTGAAACAGAAAGAAGAGTAGGATATAACATATATCAAAAAGCCTTGAAAAAAGGAGTTCTTTTAAGAGCTTTAGGTAATATAATTTACTTCATGCCACCTTATGTAATAAACAAAGAAGAAATTGATTTTATGATAGAAGCTGCTAGAGACAGCATAATAGAATATTTCAACGAAAATAAATTTTAGATAAGGAAAAGAGTTAGAGATGAATAGTAAGAATAGAGAAATAACATTAACAGCTTTATTAGCTGTCATAATTGCGATATCAGGGACCTTTAAATTACCAGGGCTTATACCTGGCACAGAATTTCAAATGTCAGCGCCTATAGCGATAGGAATATGCGCAACATTTGGATTTAAGAGGTATATTACATCTGGTATAATAGCTAGCTTTATAAATTTGATTATGGGAACGAACACTATATTAAATGTAGTTGTAGCTATGGTATTTAGAATTGTAGCTGGAGGGCTAATAAGCTACTTAGGTGCGGGAATTATAATTGTTTCACTAGCAGGTCCTATAGGAACATTTATAGCTAGAATAGTTATGTCATTTATAGTAGGGACACCATTAAAATCATTAATTTTAGCTGCATTGCCAGGCATGGTTTATACATTGCTATCTTCATATTTTATTTATAAAGTAATAGAAAAAATAGTTAAAAATACACCATATAATAATTTTATTAAATCTGTAGAAATAGGCTGAAAAAGATATGGCATTATATAGTGTAAAAATGAGATCCTCAAAAGAGGATAATCACATATCAGGATCAGAAAACATAGTTAAAGAAAATGACTTAGAAAAAACGGTTGGTTTGCTAGTAAAAAGGGCATTGTCTCATCCAAAAGGTAGTTCTGATTTTATAAATATAAAAATTGAAGAGTTAAAAAAAGATGATATAGAACTTATAACGCCACTAGAAGTTACAACTATTGATGTAGAAAATTATGAACAAGGACTAAATGCAGTGAAATTAGTATTAGTCAATTTAGGAATAGACAATAAAAAAGCTGATAAGATACTAAAATTACTCATAGGCACAAAAGATATGAGGGGGGCTATTTTATTAGATATCAACACAATGGAAAGAGTGGAGTATGATAGAAATAGAGGTATAAGAGCTACTTATATGGATTTTGAAAACTCTAATTTGAGTCATTTAAGTAAAGAAAAAGAATATAACTCACATTTTATAGAAGCTTTAGCTCTTGCCAGTAAGGTAATAAATTGCCCTTATATAATAGGTGAAGTTTGTTACTCAGATGACCCAGATTATACTGCAGGTTATATAGCATCTAAAAAATATGGATATATGAGATTTCCACATCTAAAGGAATTAGGAGATACTAGTGGAGGAAGAGTATTTTTATATGATTCATGCATTGATAAGGTAGATAAGTGCATAGATTATATTGAAAATAAAAAAGTTCTTATAAAAAATGATATAAACTTTAATAAAAATATATTGTATAAAGACTTTATGAATATTAAATGATAAGAAGGACTGAAATTCAGTCCTTCTTATATTAAAAAAATTTAAATGGAGATATATATGTTAGATATAAGCGATAAACTAAAAAGTATTAAAGAAAATAACCTATATAGAGAAATCAGATATCTAAGTATGCCACAAGATAAAGTTACAGTTATAGATGGAAAAAAAGTACTTTTAATGTCATCAAATAACTATTTAGGTCTTTGTAATCATCATAAAGTAAAACAAGCAGCAATTGATGCTATAAATGAATACGGATTAGGATCAGGAGGTTCTAGGTTAACAACAGGAAGCTATGATTTACACAAAAAATTAGAAGAAAAGATAGCTAAATTTAAAGGATGTGAAGCAGCTTTAGTTTTCAATACTGGATATATGGCTAATTTAGGTGTGATATCTGCAATATGTGACCAAGATTATTCTATATTTAGTGATGAATTAAATCATGCAAGTATAATAGATGGTTGCAGGCTTTCTAAGGGAAATATAATAGTTTATAAGCATAATGATATAAAAGATTTAGAGTATAAAATAAAATCTATTAATCCTAAAAAAGGAATTATAGTTACAGATAGTGTATTTAGCATGGATGGCGATATTGCAAAGATACCAGAGATTGTTAAGATAGCTAAAAAATATAATTTACTTACTATGGTAGATGACGCACATGCTACAGGTGTTATAGGTAATAATGGAAAAGGAAGTAGTGGATACTTTAGTTGTGATGTAGATATAACGGTAGGAACTTTAAGTAAGGCAATAGGTAGTGAAGGTGGATTTGTATGTGCTAATAAGAAAATTATTGATTACTTAAAAAATAAAGCAAGAAGCTTTATATTTTCAACAGCGATATCTCCAGCTGTAATAAATGGTGCTATTGCTAGTTTGGATATACTTGAAAATAGCAATAGCTTAGTTGAAAAACTTCAATCTAATGTATCATATTTATGTAAAAGATTAAGAGATATAGGTTTTGATATTAATAGTGAAAGTCCAATTATACCTATAATAATAGGTGAAGAACATAAGGCTATGGATTTTAGTAAGAGCTTACTAGAAGAAGGGATTTATATACCAGCAATAAGATATCCAACTGTAAAGAAAGGTGAAGCAAGGCTTAGAATGACTGTTATGATGATGATATTGACTTTGTTATACAGAAGATAAATGAAATTAAGAAGTATATTAAATTATAAGTCATCTACTTATTTAAAAACTCTGCTATAATAAATGAACTGAGCCTAATATTTCAGACAGCTTATCAAAGTCACTAAGATGTTAAAAGATGAGTCTTGTATTCTATAGGGGTCATCTTTTTTAATGTCCATTGTTTTTTCTTATTTATAATAATCCATATAATCAGATATTGTAGATTTCAACTCATCAAAAGTTTTACATGATTTATAATCAACCTCATCTTTGAAATGTTCAATTAAACGTTACATTATTACTTCATTTTTACTAAATGGTATATAGAGTATTTAGAAAATTATATAACTATATTTAAAGAAAAGATATAATATAAAAAATATAGTATAGATGAATTTGAAGGGAAATTAAAATGATTGACAATGATAAACTTAAATTTTGATAATAATTATATAAATAATCAAAAATAACTTGAAATTCGGAAAAATATAAGCTGTTTTAATGATATACTATAAAAGTTGAATTTATATATAGGAGGAAATGCGATTTGATATTAGTATATGCAAGTATCATTTTAATGTTATTATATGATATTAAAATTTTAAAATTTGGAGAGTATAATTCAAATTCATTAAGTATGAAGAATAGTAATGCTATAAAGGGATTGGCAGCAGTAGTTGTAGTATTACATCATATATCTCAAAAGGTGAACAATATAGAGGGTTTATTATTTTTTAGGAATTTAGGTTATTTATCAGTTTCTATATTTTTCTTTTATTCTGGTTATGGATTGATGAGAAGTTATGATTCTAAAGAAAATTATTTAAATGGATTTTGGACAAATAGAATGCCCAAAATAATAATACCTTTTATACTATCAAATGTATTATTTCTTGTAGTACAGATAGTATTATTAGGTAGCAAATTTTCGCCATATGACATTTTAAGATATATATTTGGAATAAGACTAATTGATGGTTACAAATGGTATATAATAGCGACTATTATTTTATATAGTGGTTTTTATTTTATGTTTAAGTATTTAAAAAGAAGGAAAGCTATATTGGCTATATTTTTCCTGATAACAGCATATTGTTTAATTTGTCGCCGAATTGGAAATGGTGAATGGTGGTATAATGCTACTTACTGTTTCTTAATAGGGATTTTATTTGGAGGATATCATAAATCAATATTTATACTTATAAAGAAAGAATATGGTATGATAACTTTAGTTATGCTGACAATTTTTGTTTTAATATTTAAATTGAATATTCATGCAGGAAATATTTTAACTGCTATAGTTTCATCAGCATTTTTTGTATTAGTATGTGCATGTTTACTTATGAAAGCCGAAATAGGAAACAACATTATAAATTTCTTAGGAAGTATTTCATATGAAATATACTTAGTTCAAAGAATTATATTAGATGGATTCAGTAGAATAAATAATGGATATATATATTTAATTGTATGTATATCAACGTGTATTTTAGTAGCATATGTATTTAGCATTTTTGTAAAAAAAATTATTAGTATATATATGAATATAATTAATAAAAATCAGATACAATTACAATTATAAATTGGAAGTATATAAAAAGAGATGTTTTATTATTTAATAAAACATCTCTTTTTATATACTAAATTTTTCTATTTATTTTGGATATAATTAGTAATATACAAATGTAATATAAAAAGTATTAAGGAGAAAAATCATGATTATAGGATTGATATCAGACACACATGGATTGCTTAGAAAAGAAGTAATAGAAAAACTAAGAGGTTGTGATTTAATAATTCATGCAGGTGATATAGGTGAATTTGAAGTAGTAGAAAAATTAAAAAGTATAGCACAAACGGAATTAATAAGAGGGAATTGTGATAAAAATATAGATACTAGTATAATACCAGAAGAAAAAATTATAGAGGTTAGTGGAAAAAGAATATACTTAATTCACGATATAGGGAAATTAAAAGTAGATTTAAATAAAGAAAATATAGACATTGTAGTATACGGACATTCACATAAGGAGAATATATATACAGAAAATGGTATAATATATATAAATCCAGGTTCAGTAGGACCTAAAAGATTTAAACTTCCTATAACCATGGCAAAGCTATATATTAACGAGAAAAAAATAAATAAAGAAGTATTAAAAGATAATATGTTTAAATTAAATGAGTACTATATTGAATTTATAGATGTTTTAAAATAAAATCAAGGTACTATAAGCATTAAACTTTATTAGTAGGAAGCTTAGTATATATAATAAGGAAAAATTTAATAGAAAAACTATTATTAGAAAGGATAAAATATGTTTGGTTATGTAAAGATAAATAAAATGGATTTAACATTTAGAGAATATGAACATTACCGAGGATACTACTGTGGACTATGTAAATATTTAAAAGACAATCATGGCGAAATATCAAGATTATCATTAAATTATGATATAACATTTTTAATATTAATATTAACATCAGTATATAGACCTGAGCCTACAGTCCTTGAAGAAGGTTGTATTGTTAATCCATTTAAAAAGAAAAAGAAAATAATAAATGAAATAACAGAATATGCAGCAAGTATGAATGTACTTCTTACATATTATAAATTAGAAGATAATTTAAAAGATGATAAGGGCATAAAAGATATATTAGCATATAATATATATAAGGGTAAACTAAAATTAGCATATGAAAAGTATCCTGAAAAAGCGGAAGTTATAAAAAATCAATTAGATATATTATACAATTTAGAGCAAGAAAAAAATATAAATATAGACCTAGTATCAAATACTTTTGGAAATCTTATGTCAGAAATATTTGCATACAAAAAAGATGAATTTGAAAAAGACTTAAGAAAAATAGGATTTAATGTAGGCAAATATATATATTTACTTGATGCGTATGAAGACTTGGATAAAGACTATGAAAAAGGAAGATACAATCCTTTTATAGAATACATAGACAAAAGAGAAGAGTTAAAAATAAGAGCAGATAAACTTATAGGCATGTCATTAGGTATGTTAGGAAGAAGTATAGATAATTTAAATTTAAAAGTTAATACAGGTATAATTGAGAACATTATTTATTCTGGTGTTTATCTTAGGTATCAAAATATATTAGAAAAAGGGTGTGAAACAAATGTATAGTAACACATACAACAATGAAAATTTTATAAATGTAAGAAAGTTTATTGAGGGTAATGAATTTGAAAAAGCATATCAATTCTTAAAGAACTTAAGTGAAAAATGTGCAACATGGTATTATCTAAATGGTATTTCTGCTATGAATATAGGATACTATGAAGAAGGAGAAGAAAGTATAAAGAAAGCTAATACTATGGATCCTAAAAATATAGAATATCAACAAGCATTAGATACATTTAATTTTTATAGAGATGATTATAGAGATAGATCACATAGATACAATAGAAGAAGACGTGGAGATTTAGATGGATGTTGTTGCTGTTGTTGTGGAGATGATTGTTGCGAAAACTGTATGAAATTATGGTGCTTAGACTCATGTTGTGAATGTTGTGGTGGAGATATAGTAGGGTGTTGCTAGGAGGTTGTTATGAGTAAAAGAGTAGCCTATGGCGGCATTTTATTGTCTATAAATATAATTTTACTGTTACTTATAAATGTAATACCCATAAATACATTGTTTATCATGGGATTAGCATCACTACCTATATCTATAGTAATAATGGAATGGGGTCCTAAAAGTGGAGTTGCTTTTTATATAGCATCAGTAGTGTTAGGATTTATGGTTATGGCTAATAAAGCTCATTGGATTATATATATATTAACATTTGGTTTATATGGAATAGTAAAATATATAATAGAACAAGATAGATCTGTATATATTGAATACTTATTAAAAATTGTGTTTGCTAATATTATAATATCAGTTATATATTTTTTATTGAAGCCATTTGTATATATACCTATAAATATAATTACAATACTTGTATTTGAAGTTGTATTTATAGTATATGACCATGTATACACTTTATTTATAGAGTACTACAATCAGAAATTAAAAAGAATTATTAAAAATATATAAATAAAATGCTATATATTTTCGAAAAGAAAATATATAGCATTTTTTAAGGATTTTTTTATTGTGAATTTATACTATATATCAAGGATATTTATATTTGGAGATAAAGAATAAACTATATCTTTTCTTTCTACAATTATTTTAGTGCACTTTGATATATTTTCATCATTTGAGATATGATTTATAAGTTCTTTTGTAGGGTTTATAGCAATAGGATTACCAACTCTTCTTAACATATTTATATCTCCATTAGTGTCTCCATACGCATAAGATTTAGATAAATCTATATCATATTTTTCGATAAAATTATCTATAGCAGTATTTTTACTTGCAGAGTCCCACATTGGGATAACTGTACCATTGAAAACGTCATTTTCAAATACATAATCACTACCTATAAAATCTGTAACATTATATTTTTCAGCCATTTTTTCAACTAAAAAATTAGGGCTACCAGATATGAATATTACTATATGATTGTTATCTAAATGCCACTTTATTCTTGAACGAGTGTATTTATAAACTCTATCAGATTTAAGTTTTATAACTTGGTCACTAGTAAAGTCAATGCATGTTTTATCAAGACCAATTAAAGAATTTACGTATAGCTCACATACATCATCTAAATAATCATCGTAGTTTCCTTGTCTTTTATCCCAATCCATGAAAGTATCCCTTGCATGTTCGAACCAAGCTTTTTGGTCGATTATATCGTATTTAACTAATTTTTTGAAATGTTCAACCATAAGAGAGTCTCTATAAAGAGTACCGTCTATATCAAAAAAAGCTGCTGTTTTTTTCATAAATATCACCTCGATTAAGCATTTATTTTATTATATTATAAATTTCATAGAAGTTGTAAAATTATATGAAATAAATTTAATTAAAATTATTTTGATGATTAAGGCTGACTTATAATATAATGTATAGTTAATAGATATAATTAACTATTAAATCATAATTAGTTTATAGTATATTCTTAAACATATACATTAATTATAATAAATATATTTATAAAAATTCGAACTTAAATACGATGGATATTAAATGTACATAAAAAATAAGGATGTGATTTTATGAAATTCAACTTTGCTAAAGTAACAAATTCAAGGCTTATGGGAAGTATGGGACTTTTAATAAATTGGGAAAAAGATAAAGAAAATATATATCAATATTTTTTATTAGATTCAGAAGGACTAGGATTAGATGATTATGTAAGTTTAAAAAATCCTACTAAAGATGAAGCATATAGAGAAGAAGAAAGATTAATGGGTGGATTAGGTTCAGATAGAATTAGAATATCTGAGGAAGAAGCTCTATTCTTAGTAAGTTATTATGGTAATAAGAATAAATATTATGAAAAGCCGCTTCCAGGTAATACAGAAGAATATATAGATATAATAAATAATTGTGAATCAAAAATAACAATAGAAGAAATGTATCCTAAGATATGTAAAAAAGTAACTGAAGATATTGAATTTATAAATTATATGACAATGAGATTTATTGCTTGGGATAGAGAGAGTTTAAAATACTTCTCAGGTAGTGAAGAAATTTCTAATATGCATATTACTAATATCAATGGAACTCTTCTAAAAAACCAAGTAACTAAAAAAGGTAATGGGAAATATATCAGTGAAGCTATATATGAAGATAATGACGGATATTATGTATCAAAGATAGCTTTCAATATATCCAAAAATGGTGATACTTTCAAAATAAATTCAATGTTAGCAACAGATAAAGAATCTATATATGATTTTGAGGTATTTGATGAAATAGCAAAAGAAGAGCTAGTAAGTATATATGAGCTTAGTAAGGCTGAAGAATTTGTAGAAAAATTTTATATAGACAATCCCTTTTTATTAAGAAGTGATATGGAAGAGGGAACTTTCTTTACGAGGTTTAATTTTAATAACAATCATGTTAAAAATGAGATATATGTTATAAATAATGATATGAGGGCTATATATTATCAAGTAGGTGATAAATTCTTTGTTGGAACGTATAGTGATAATGATAGAAAATATATAAATAAAATACTTCAATGTAATTATAAAGAATATATTAAACTTGAAGAAGAACTGTATTTTGAAGAACATGTTCTATATGATTTTGTGGAATCAGGGTCAGATGACTTTGAAGATTTTTTAGACTAAAATTTTATTCACTCATGTCACCAAAAATATAACGCTCGTATATACTTGGTCACATAAGTTTCTTAAATAAAAATAAAGCCACGACATTCTAGTCAGTGGCTTTATTTTGTATTTATAATATTGGGGGAATATTATGAGGAATACATTACTATTGTAGACAAATATTAAAAGTTTTATAACACTTATTATAAATTTTTTTACATTTCTTCTTCGTCAAATTCCTCCATGTGTATTTGAGGCATACCAGGCATCATCATATAAGGGAGCATCATACCAGGGGGCATCATTGGCATACCTGGATACATCATGCCTGGTATAGCCATTTGTTGCATGCCATGAGGCATACAAGGCATCATACCTGGCATCATACCTTGGGACATTCCTTGCATTTGGCCCGGCATCATGCCCGGCATCATACCTTGGGGCATTCCTTGCATTTGGCCCGGCATCATGCCTGGCATCATACCTTGAGGCATTCCTTGCATTTGACCTGGCATAAACATGCCGTCTTCCATGTCTTCCATGTCTTCAAAGTCAAATTCACAGTCTTCTAGTGGGTTTTGACCCATGACAGGATTATACATACAAGGATTCATATAAGTCATATAACTCCCCATCGTCATATTAGAATTCATTTGATATCCAGAATCAGGAACTCCATTCACACCATAAGGGTTTGAATATATCATAGGATCTATATAAGGCATAGGGTATATATAATCAGGATCCATATCATCATTTTGTTTATTTGAGAACATATCAAAACTCATATTAAATCATCCCTCCTAAAAAATACTTAAAGAACTATAATAATTTACTCTAATAATATATATATTAGAAAAAATAGTATTATGTGCATTTTATTAAAATTTACATAATTTGAGTTGCAAAATATGAGATACAAGCATACAATATAATATATGAATAGTTATTCATATGTTTCAATAAAATTATGGAGGAGTTAAAATGAGAGAGAATCTAAATACATGTGATTGCAAAGAAATACATGAAGATATAGTTAATGAAGTAAAAGGTTGTATGCCAGAAGATGAAATGCTTTATGATTTAGCGGAGTTATTTAAAGTATTTGGAGATACAACAAGGGTAAAAATACTATATGCACTATTTTCAAATGAGATGTGTGTATGTGATATAGCAAGTTTATTGGGAATGACTAATTCAGCCATATCTCATCAGCTTAGAGTATTAAAGCAAGCGAGATTAGTTAAATTTAGAAAAGAAGGTAAGGTAGTTTATTATTCATTAGATGATAATCATATAAGCCAAATATTTGACTGTGGCTTAAATCACATTCAAGAAACATACAAACGATAGGGGGAACAGTTATGGCTATTTGTAGTTTGATTAAAAAAGAAATGATACTAGGTGGATTAAATTGTGCGCATTGTGCAGAGGAAATCAATGAAAAGGTATCAAAAATGAAGGAGATAGAATCAGCAAATTTAAATTTTATTAATAAAAAACTTACTTTAAATATAATAAGTAGTTCAAACGAAGACGAAATTATAAATAAAGTTATAGATATAATAAATTCAACAGAACCAGGCTTGAATATAGAAGTAGTAAATAATTCAAAAAATATTAAGAGAGATATAATATTAGGTGGATTGAATTGTGCACACTGTGCAGAAGTTATAAATGAGAAAGTATCAAAGTTAGAAGGTATTGAAGCATCAAATTTAAATTTTATAAATAAGAAGCTTAGTATAGAGATAAAAAAATCTTTAAATGAAAAAGAACTAATAGAAAAGGTGATAGGTATAGTAAATGATACTGAACCTGGGTTAGATATACAAATAAATAATGAAAAAGCTAAAATTAACAAAGTTACTAAAGAAGAAAATAAAATTGATGTAGATAAAAAAGATTTAGTTAAACTAATAATAGGGGCAGTAGTATATATATTTGGTATATATCAAACTGCAACAGGGTTTGAAAGTCTAGTTGGTAATTTAATATTTATATTAGCTTATATAATAGTAGGTGGAGAAGTACTTGTAAAAGCATTAAGAAATGTTATTAAAGGAAGAATGTTTGATGAAAACTTCTTAATGGCTATAGCCACAGTAGGTGCATTATCTATAGGTGAATTACCAGAAGCTGTTGGAGTTATGTTATTTTATCAGATAGGAGAATTTTTACAGGGAATTGCAGTAGGTAAATCAAGGAAGTCAATAACAGCTCTTATGCAAATAAGACCAGATGCTGCTAATTTAAAAGTAGGATCAGATATAAAAGTCGTTTCGCCAGAAGATATAAGCGTAGGAGATATAATCGTTGTAAAACCAGGAGAAAAGGTACCTTTAGATGGTGTAGTAGTAGAGGGCATGTCAATGGTTGATACATCTGCACTTACAGGAGAGTCTGTATTAAGAGAAATTTCCGTAGGGGAAGATATCTTATCAGGATTTATAAATAAAAATGCATTATTAATTGTAAAAGTAACCAAGGAGTTTGGGGAATCAACTGTATCTAAAATATTAGATCTTGTTGAAAATGCAAGTAGTAAAAAATCTAAGACAGAAAATTTCATAACTAAGTTTTCAAAATACTACACTCCAGCTGTAGTTATATCAGCTATGTTAATTGCATTTGTACCACCACTTATAATACCTAATGCTATATTTAGTGATTGGTTATATAGAGGTTTAGTATTCTTAGTTGTTTCATGTCCTTGTGCATTAGTATTATCTATACCACTTACTTTCTTTAGTGGAATAGGATTTGCATCTAAGAATGGTATTTTAATAAAAGGAAGTAACTATCTAGAAGTCTTAAGAAGTGTAGATACTGTAGTATTTGATAAGACAGGAACACTTACGAAAGGTGTATTTAAAGTAACTAAAGTAAATCCAGTAGGTATCTCAGAAGATAAGTTATTAGAGTATGCAGCATTTGCAGAAGCTAATTCTAATCATCCTATAGCTAAATCAATAATAAAATATTATGATCAAAAGATAGACTTAGATAAGATAGATAGCTATGAGGAGATAGCGGCTTATGGAATTAAGATAAGTTATAATGGAGAAAATATATTAGCTGGAAATGAAAAATTAATGAGAAAAGAGAACATATTCTATGCACCAACTGAAGAAGTTGGAACAGTAGTGTATATAGCTGTAAATAAAATCTATAGAGGATATATAGTAATATCAGATGAAATAAAAGATGATAGTATAGAAGCTATAAAGCAATTAAAGGCTATGGGTATAAAAGAAGTTGTGATGTTAACCGGTGATAATGAGAAAGTTGCAAATAGCATTGCAACACAATTAGGATTAGACAAAGTATATTCAAACTTACTTCCTAATGAGAAGGTAGACAAGCTAGAAGATATATATAAAGGTAAAGCGGAGAAAGAGAAGGTAATCTTCGTTGGAGATGGTATAAATGATGCACCAGTTTTAGCTCGTGCAGATGTTGGGATAGCTATGGGGGCTTTGGGATCTGATGCAGCAATAGAAGCAGCAGATGTAGTGCTTATGACAGATGAACCAAGTAAAATTGCTAAGGCTATTGAAATAGCAAGTAAGACAAATAAGATAGTATGGCAAAATATAATATTTGCGTTAGGAGTAAAAATCATAGTTTTAATATTAGGAGCAGGCGGAGTTGCTACTATGTGGGAAGCTATATTTGCTGATGTAGGTGTTGCATTAATAGCAGTACTAAATGCCATGAGAGCGATGAAATAATATTAAAAAACCGTAGCAATATAGTTTTAAATCTATATTGCTACGGTTTTATTTTTGTTAAAAATCATCTACATATATTTATATAACAAATTTAAATACACAGAAGAAATGCGTTAAAGTACCTAACATAATGAATATATGGAAAATTTCATGAAATCCAAGATACTTTGATTTTAAAAAATTTGGTTTAGTTGCATAAATTAAAGCACCTATAGTATAGAAAATTCCACCAACAACAAGTAATGTTAATCCTTGTGAAGAAAGAGCTTTATTCAATGGAGCCATTAAAAATATAGAAATCCAACCCATTGCAACATATATAAGAGTAGAAATCCATCTAGGGCAGTTAAACCAAATTAATTTAAAACATACCCCTGCAACTGCAGATGCGAATATTATTCCAAATAGTATCCAACCAGTCGGACCATTTAATGCGATTAAGCAAAATGGAGTATATGAACCTGCTATCAACACAAATATCATAGCATGATCTAATCTTCTTAGAAAACTTATTACCTTATCGCTAGAAACAACTAAATGATAAGTTGCAGAAGCAGCATATAAAAGAATCATACTTAATCCAAATATTATTACAGCAGTTAATGCTATAGTAGAAGGATTATTTAATGTTGTTTTTATTACTAATGCCAATAAACCAATAAAAGATAGAATGGCACCAACAAGATGTGTGAATCCATTTATTGGTTCTCTGAGATAATTATTCATAGAACACCTCCCTAATTATATAGAAAATATTATTGAAATTATATATACATAAATTATATATTAATATATTTACCCACAAATTTGAAAAATAATAAATATATTTATAATCTATTAATATTATACTCTAAATTATTGAAGTATATATATATTTAGAATAAAAATAAATAAAATATAATAGCGTAAATTGTAGATAAAATCATGCTTTAGATTTTTTTATAATTTTAAAAAAAATAAATTTATAAAAAGATTTTAAAAAAAGTATTGACGACATTATTTGGGGGTGGTATAGTTATACTTGTCCTTAAGAAAAGGGCAAACATAAAAGAAAAAATGAACTTTGAAAATTAAACAGTAGGTTAATTTATAGAATTTGAAACAACCAAACATAAAGCCAGATATATAACAGTATCTGAGCCCTAGATAAACTTTTATTTGAGAGTTTGATCC
>NZ_JBXKIW010000017.1:0-29655 GCF_056995035.1 Romboutsia sp.
CATCATTTTCTTCTAATCCTAATTCTATTAATACTTCTATTTCTTCTAAAGCTTCTTGAAGAGAATTATACTCTTCTACAGTTTCTTTAAATGATTTATTTTCTTGAAGAATTTTTTGAGCAATTTCATTATCATTCCAAAAATCTTGTTCATTCATTCTTTCTTCATTTTCATTTATTTTAATTATTAGTGAAGCAATGTCAAAGAGAAGCCCTCATTTCTTCTATATTTAAAGACATATGCTCCACACTGTTTCTATAATCTTGTACGTTTAACATTTGAGTCCTCCAAACTTATCTGCCACAACACTTTTTATATTTTTTTCCACTTCCACAAGGACAGTCGTCATTTCTGCCTATTGCTTCTTCTTTTTTAACAGTTTTATTTGCTTGTTCATCAGTTATATTAGAAGATAAGTGTTCAACATCTATAACTTGTTTTCTTTCAACTGGTTCTTCTATAGTTATATTAAATAAGTATTTTATAGTCTCTTCTTGTATGTTTTTATTCATTTCATTGAACATTTCAAATCCTTCATTTGTATATGCTATAACTGGATCTTGTTGGCCTATTGCACGAAGACCTATACCTTGGCGTAATTGATCCATAGCATCTATATGATCTATCCAATGGCTGTCAACTGATTGAAGTAATATTACTCTTTCTACCTCTCTCATTCTTTCAGACCCTATTCTGTCTTCTTTTCCATTATAAATTTTCATTGCTATTTCATAAACTGCTTCTACTACTTCTTGAGTATTAAGTTTTTCCATATCTGGTATTTCTATACTTCCCTTTGGCATAAACATGTGATATAGGTAATCTCTAAATCCTTCTACGTTAAATCCTTCTTCTTGAGTATATATAGTTGATGCATCTTCTATTAAAGAGTGTATCATTCCTTGTACTTGCTCTTGTAAGTTCTCACCTTCTAATACACGTCTTCTTTCAGCATATATTATTTCTCTTTGCTTATTCATAACATCATCATATTGAAGTACATGCTTTCTTATTCCGAAGTTTCTACCTTCAACTTTCTTTTGTGCACCTTCTATGGACTTACTCAACATCTTATGTTCTATTGGCATATCTTCTTCAAGACCTATTTTTTCTACTACTACTGATATTCTATCACTTCCGAATAATCTCATAAGATCGTCATCTAATCCTATATAGAATCTTGAGCTACCTGGGTCACCTTGACGTCCAGCACGACCTCTTAACTGATTATCTATTCTTCTCGATTCATGTCTTTCTGTACCTATTATAGATAATCCTCCAGCTTTAACAACCTCAGCTTGCTCTTGTTCAGTTTGATCTTTATACTTCGCATATAATTTTTCATATTCTGCCCTAGCTGCGAATAATTCTTCATTTCCTTCAATAGATATACCTTCTAAAGATGCGTCTACTCTGTTTATTACTGACTCATCATATCCGAATCTCTTCATTTCTTTTTTTGTTAAGAATGTAGGATTTCCTCCTAATACTATATCAGTACCACGACCTGCCATATTAGTTGCTATAGTAACCGCACCTAGTCTACCAGCTTGCGCTATTATCTCTGCTTCTTTATCATGGTGCTTAGCATTTAATACCTCATGCTTAACTCCTTTTCTTTTTAGCAATTGTGATAATAATTCAGAGTTTTCTATTGATACCGTACCTACAAGTATAGGTTGTTTAGATGCATGTCTTTCTATTATCTCTTCTACAACAGCATTAAACTTACCTTTTTGATTTTTATATACCGCATCTGGTAAGTCTTCTCTCAATATTTGTTTATTTGTAGGAATTTGAACAACATCCATTTTGTATATTGCTTTAAATTCTTCTTCTTCTGTTTTTGCTGTACCTGTCATCCCAGAAAGCTTTTTGTACATTCTAAAATAATTTTGGAATGTAACAGTTGCTAAGGTTTTAGATTCTCTTTGTATTTTTAATCCTTCTTTAGCTTCTATTGCTTGGTGTAATCCTTCTGAATATCTTCTACCAAACATAAGTCTTCCTGTAAATTCATCTACTATGATTATTTCTCCATCTTTAGATACATAATCAACATCACGTTTCATTATAACATGAGCTTTTAATGCTTGATTTATATGATGATATAGTTCTATATGAGCTACATCTGTTATATTTTCTACGTTAAAGTAAACCTCTGCTTTTTGCACCCCTGAATCAGTTAGCGTTACTGCTTTTTGCTTTTCTTCTAACTCATAATTTTCTGGTTTTAATGTTAATACAAATGTATTAGCATCTGCATATAAATGCGTAGATTTATCTCCTGGTCCAGATATTATAAGAGGTGTTCTAGCTTCATCAACAAGTATAGAATCGACCTCATCCACTATAGCGTAGTTCAATTCTCTTTGAACCATTTGTTCTTTATGTATTACCATGTTGTCTTTTAAGTAATCAAACCCATATTCATTATTTGTTCCATAAGTTACATCACATTGATATTGTGCTCTTCTAACTTGAGGGTTTTGACCATGAACAATTACCCCTACTGTCATTCCAAGGAATTCGTATACCTTACCCATTTGCTCTTTATCACGTTTTGCTAAGTAATCATTTACTGTAACTACGTGTACACCTTTACCTGTAAGAGCATTTAAATAAACTGGTGCTGTTCCAACTAATGTCTTCCCTTCACCAGTTTTCATCTCAGCTATTCTACCCTGATGAAGAACAATCCCACCTATAAGTTGTACTCTATAGTGTCTCATTCCTAATACTCTTTTTGATGCTTCTCTCACTACTGCAAAAGCTTCTGGTAGTATATCATCTATACTTTGTCCTTCTTTTAATCTGTCTTTAAATATGTTAGTCATATTCTTAAGTTCTTTATCTGATATAGATTCAAATCTAGACTCTAACAACTCTATCTCATCAACTATTTTATTGAATTTTTTTAATTCTTTTTTGTCTGCCATGTTAAATAAATCATCTAAAAACCCCATGTTCAGCATCTCTCCTCGCTCATTTATTATACTATTATACATTTTACCATAAAAATACCATATTTAATATTCCTTTATAACTTATCATTTTAGCTCTCTCTTTTGCTTTATAATACACCTTCATGTAAAAAAGCTATCGATAATTAAATTTATCGATAGCTTTTTAATTAATTTAAATTATCTTATTCATGCTCTATAATTCCATATCCACCAGTTTTACGTTTGTAAACTATAGATATATCATCTGTGTCTGTATTTCTAAACATATAGAAATCATGTTCACTCAATTCCATTTGTAATACAGCTTCTTCAGCACTCATCGGCTTCATATCAAACTTTTTACGTCTTTCTATTACTATATTTATATCTTCGTCTTCTCCCTCAAAATCAACTTCGCCTGGACCTTCATCTACACTTTGGAATCTTATACTTTGATGGTCTTGGTGTCTATCCTGTAATCTATTTTTATATCTTCTCAATTGTTTATTTAATTTATCATATACAACATCTATAGCTGCATATAGATTTTCTTCTATATCTTCAGCTCTAATTATTGGTCCACTTATAGGGATAATTGTTACTTCTATCTTTTGTCTAGCTTTTTTAGCACTAACTGTTACCTTTACTTCTGTTTCGGGATGAAGGTAGAAGTCTAATCTTTCGATTTTTTCTTCTATTGCACCTTTTATTCCATCTGTTAGTTCCATTTGTTTTCCAGATATTATTATATTCATAAGAACATCTCCCTTCAGTTATGGCAGTATAAATTCTCTTATACTTTAGTAATATATTCTACATTAATTTATATAATCCTTTGTTTTTATTGTTAGCTTTTATAATTTATTATATTCAACTAAAATAAGATTAATTTTGAATTAATTCACATATCATATATGTGGATTAATATTAACACATCATCTGTGGATAGTGTGGATAAATTTGTTAATAACTATTTTATTTGTGTATTTAAAGCTATTTTCTAATCTATAGCTGTCCACAAATGTCAACAAAATCTGTTATTAATTTGTTAATTAATGTCTTAATCTCACGTTTTATATATATTTTTATTATAAAATTTATTTTTTATGCATTATATTTATCTTACATACAATTTTGTTAGTTATGTTATTGATTATAGAAATCACACATATTTATACATAATTTGTATAATTTTAATTTTTTGCAATAAAAAAAGCACCTATAAAGGTACTTTAAGATATTCAGCTGACCTGGTTTTTGACCCCACACTCGCCTACTGGAGGGTTCGCTTGGGTTCGCCGCACTACTAACTCTCTCGATTTTTTACCGGTAGGTCTTACCTCTAAGCCGCACCATGATCATTAACACAATTTTTAGCATTAACTTACGTGGATCCCTTTGCCTGCGACTGGCTTGGACTTTCAACCACAGACCTAAATATCACTTATTTAGTTTAATATTTTAATACTAATATGTCAATAGTAAATTATTCCGTAATATAGCAATCATTGCTTCTTGTTAAAAATGTCATAACAAACACCTTATTTACACCATTTAGCTTTAATAATTTAGATATTTCATTTACAGTCGATCCTGTTGTAAATATATCATCTATTAGAAGAATATTTTTATTCTTAAAATCATATTTAGAGTCTTTCAGTATAAATGCATTTTTTAGTTCTACTTTTCTTTCTTGTTTACTAAGCTTATATAGTCGCCTCGTGTAATCTTTTCTAACTATTTTATCTATAACTGGTAAATCAATTGATTTACCTAAATATTTAGCTATCTTTTGAGCTTGGTTAAATCCTCTTTTTTTTAATCTTTTTTTATGTAATGGCACAAACAATATACAATCAAACTTAATACTTTCGATCTGTAATTTTTCCTTCATTATATTAGCTACATATCTACTCATATAAGTCTTATTATTATATTTTAATCCAAAAATAATTTTTTTACTAAACTCGGTGTACTCTATACAGGATATAGCTTTATCAAAGTAAAAGGTTTTTCCAAAGCAATAACTACATCCACTTATATCCTGTTTTTCTAAAGAATGATTTATTATTGGCTTTCCACATTTAATGCATCCATCTAATATAAAAGTTAACTCCATAAAGCAATTTTTACACATAGAATATGTATTTATTTTATTTATAGGTTTGTCACATATAATGCAACTTATATTTTCTGGATATATAAATTCTAAAAATATATTAGTTATGTTTTTAAATATGCCTTGTTTTTCATTTAAATAACTTTTCATATTTACTTAACTAAAAGCCCCTCTTCTCTAAATTTATTTAATTTGTAAGCTAGATTAGAATATCTATCATTTATCCTATTATTTTTTATCATATACTCTAAGTATTTTACATCTCCTACTAATACAACTAATTTTTTAGCTCTAGTTACTGCTGTATATAGTAAATTACGGCTAAGCAACATAGGAGGTGCCCAAGTTATAGGTATAACTACAACTGGAAACTCACTTCCTTGGCTTTTATGTATCGTTGTACAAAAGCTATGGTCTAGTTCATCTAATTCATCATATTTATAAGCCACTATTTTAACTTGGTCAAAAATTACATAAATAGTTCTCTTATCCTTATCTATATGGTATATGTATCCAATGTCCCCATTGTATATACCTTCTCCGGTATTACTTTTATCTTCATTTTCCCATTTTTTAGTATAATTATTTTTAATTTGCATAATCTTATCCCCGACTCTAAAAAGCCTTTTTTGAAAACTTTCTTCTACTTTGAACTTTTCGGGCTTATTAAGATATTTTTGAAGTTCCGTATTAAGATTGGTAACGCCTAAATCACCTTTTCTCATTGATGCAAGTATTTGTATATCCTTTAGTTTATCTAAATCATAAAACTTAGGTAATCTTTCATTAACTAAGCTAACTATCTCTTTTAGTATTTCTTCATTCGTTGTTTTCTTGATGAAGAAAAAATCCTTTCCCTTTGAATTTAAATGTAGCGGTTCACCATTATTTATTTTATGGGCATTTACTACTATCATACTCTCCTGCGCTTGTCTAAATATCTCATTTAATCTAACTACATTTATGATATCAGAATCAATCATGTCTTTTAGAACGTTTCCTGCACCTACTGATGGAAGCTGATCACTATCTCCAACTAATATCACTCTAGTGCCTGGTTTTATTGCTCTTAATAGACTATACATAAGCAAAATATCTACCATAGATACTTCATCTATAATTATTACATCTGCTTTAATAGGCTCCTCCTCATTTTTCATAAATTGAAGTTCATCACTGTCAGTTGTATATCCCATTTCTAGTAATCTATGTATAGTTCTCGCTTCTTTATCAGAAGTTTCACTCATCCTTTTTGCTGCTCTTCCCGTTGGAGCCGCTAAGACTACTTCTTGGTCATTATTTTCGAATATTTTTATTATAGTATTTATAGTCGTAGTTTTCCCGGTTCCTGGACCACCAGTTATTATTACTACTCCACTTTCTATAGCTTCTTTGACTGCTAACGATTGATTTTGAGCTAATTTAATATCATCTTGTTCTTCTACAAATCTAATTTCTTTTTCTATATCTATATTTAAATTTTTAAATTCACATTGCGATAATCTTATTATTTGTTTACAGACTCCATTTTCAGATATATAGTACGGAATTAGATATATTAGATTTGCTCCATTCATTTTCTCTATGTGAACTTTTTGATCATATGCTAAATCCATTATGCATTGTTCAACAAGGGGTAATTCTACTTCTAATAATTTCACTGAATCTTGGATTAAAATATTTTCTGGTAGATACGTATGACCGCTACTTAAAGATTGATTTAGAGCATATAAAATTCCTTGAGACACTCTATCTTTAGAATTTTTTTCTATGCCTATTTTACTAGCTATATCATCAGCTATTTTAAACCCTATACCCCTTATGTCTTCAGCAAGTTTGTATGGATTTTTATTTATAACTTCAATGGCTTTACTTTTATACTTCTTATATATTTTCATACAATAGTTAGGAGTAATTCCATATGGAGATAACTCTATAATTATATTTCTAAGTTCTCTATTTTCTTCATAACTTTTTACTATTTGATCTATCTTTTTACTTCCTATGCCTTCTACTTCTTTTAATTTTTCTGGCATATTTTGAATTACATCTAAAGTATTTACTCCAAACTTATCCACTATCCTCTTAGCCATTTTTTCCCCTATACCATGTATCATTCCTGATGATAAATATACATAAATACCTTCTAATGATGATGGTGTTACAGGCATAAATTTATTTACCTCAAATTGAGTCCCATAAGTTTTATGATTTATCCACTTACCCTCAACTTCTATACTTTCTCCTACAGATAGAGTAGGCATACATCCTACAATTACAACTTCATTATCTGAATTTACCAAATGAGCTATTGTGTAACCATTATCTTCATTCTTAAATACTATGTCACTTATCATTCCTTCTATTCTTTCCATACTTATTCTCCTACAACAAATAATATTTCTATCGTTCACCTAAGTTGTACTTATTATACCTTTTATAGGAAATAAAATCACCCCTTAAAGTACTATTATACAGGCATTTCCTGTTAACACTTTAAGGGGTTTAAATATATAATCTATATTAAATTATTGTCCTAATGCTTCTTTTCTTAATAATTCTGCTTTATCAGTTTTTTCCCAAGGTAAGTCTATATCAGTTCTTCCTAAGTGTCCGTAAGCAGCTACTTGCTTATATATAGGTCTTCTTAATTCTAAATCTCTTATTATTGCACCTGGTCTTAAGTCGAAGTTCTTATCAACTAATTGTACTAATAATTCTTCTGGAACTTTTCCTGTTCCAAAAGTATCTATAAATACAGATAATGGTCTAGCAACACCTATTGCATAAGCTAATTCTATTTCACATTTGTCTGCAAGTCCTGCAGCAACTATATTTTTAGCTACGTATCTTGCAGCATATGCAGCAGATCTATCAACCTTTGTAGGATCTTTTCCTGAGAATGCCCCTCCACCGTGTCTTGAGTATCCACCGTAAGTATCTATTATTATCTTTCTTCCTGTAAGACCTGTATCTCCTTGAGGCCCTCCTATAACGAATCTTCCTGTTGGGTTGATATATATTATAGTTTCTTCATCAAGTAATTCTGCTGGGATAACTGCTTTTATAACATGCTCTATTAAATCTCTTCTTATTGTATCATTGTCAACATCTTCTCCATGTTGAGTTGATATAAGAATAGTGTGTACTCTAACTATTTTTTTATCATCATATTCAACTGTAACTTGAGTTTTTCCATCTGGTCTTAAGTAATCTAATAATCCTGATTTTCTAACTTCTGTTAATCTTCTAGCTAATTTATGTGCTAATGATATTGGTAATGGCATCAATTCTGGAGTTTCATTACATGCAAATCCAAACATTATACCTTGATCTCCAGCTCCTATTGCTTCTATCTCTTCTTCTGTTTCTTGTCCAACTCTACTTTCTAATGCTTCATCAACACCCATTGCTATATCGCCTGATTGCTCATCTATAGCAGTTAAAACTGCGCAAGTGTTAGCATCAAATCCAAACTTAGCTCTTGTATATCCTATTTCTTCAACTGTTGATCTCACTAATTTTGGTATATCTACATATGCAGAAGTACTTATTTCCCCTGCTACTAATACTAATCCTGTAGTAACTGTTGTTTCACAAGCTACTCTTGATAAAGGATCTTTTTCTAATAATGCATCTAGTATTGCATCTGATATTTGGTCACAGATTTTATCTGGATGCCCTTCTGTTACTGATTCCGATGTAAATAAATGTCTTGCCATGTTTTGTTTCCTCCTTAATTTATAAAGTACTTCTTACTTTAAATTTCATTTTGTATAAGTTCACTTTTCTTATACGTTGAAAAATTGATTTTTTAATGAAACCAATCTATTTTAAAACCTTGACTATGCTTTATAAGGTAGCTATTTAGTAATTATTATTGAGCATAAAAAAACCTCTTCTTGTACAAGAAGAGGTTAATTATGTATATAAATACGTTAATTAACTAACCTCATCTTTCAAGACTATATAGTCTTGTAGGATTTAGCACCATCTCCCTAATGGGTGGTTGCCGGGCTTCACAGGGCCTATCCCTCCGCCACTCTTGATAAGGTAATCAAGAAAGTTATTAAGTTTTTTTCGTTTTGTGTATTACTAAATCATATGTTACTACCTTTTTAAAAATATGTCAACCAATTTAAATATTAATTTTTTATCCTTTTAATAAAAAATATATATTTCTTATCTTTTTAATAAAATATTTATTTTTTCATTAAATATCATATACCCCTTAAAATTACTAACTTTTGATTTCTTCCTTTTTAATTTTAACATGTCTTTTTTAACTATATAGTATCCTATCTTAACTTAATTTCATATTATATCTTATCTACTTTAAGATAGGTCTTTTTTAGACCAAATTTTCATATATTTCTTTTGAAGGGGGTGTTCCTATGTATTTGGCCAAAGTGAATTATAAAAAAGAAAACGTTGTGCAGACATTAAGTTCAGTGCTTAAAGATTTAGTTGATGAGAACACAGTTGTGGTTTGTATAGGAACAGATCGAGCTATAGGTGATGCTCTTGGACCTTTAGTTGGAACCATGCTAAAAAATAGTGACTTTAGATACCCTGTTTACGGAACGCTAGATAACCCTATTCATGCTTTAAATATATACGAATCTATTGAAAATATCAAAAACACTCATCCAAATGGAAACTTTTTGGCTATAGATGCCTGTTTAGGATCCAAAAGTAGTATAGGTAATATACAAATTAGAAAAGGCCCTATTCTTCCTGGAAAAGGTGTTGGAAAAAAACTCCCTCAAATAGGAAATTATTCTATTGTAGGAATTGTAGATAAGATAGATGAAAATAATAGATTTTCGTTTAATAATGTAAGACTTAGCTTTATATTAGAATTAGCAGAAATGATTTCATTATCCTTATTACTTGCTACTTGATTTTTTCTCTATTTGTATAAAGGAATAATCTCGCACTATATCTTTACATACACTTCTACTAGCTGTGCGGGCTACTTGCTTTTAATCAAAACTAATTTATGAAGTATACTTTTTAAATTTATAAACAAAAAAGTCCTATTTCTAGGACTTTTTTGTTTATTTTTGTACAAGAGCAAACACTAGCTCACCGGTACATGCAAGTTCTTCTCCAACAAAAGCTTTTGCTGTAGCTTTTCCTATATTTCTTCTAACAGAAAGCATTTCTACTTCCATAGTTAATGTATCTCCTGGTCTCACTTCTTTTTTGAATCTAACCTTATCAATACCTGCAAAAACACCTAATTTCCCTTTATTCTCATCCATAGACATCATCGCAACACATCCAACTTGCGCCATCGCTTCAACGATTAAAACTCCTGGCATTATAGGATAATTTGGAAAATGACCTTGGAAAAATGGCTCATTCGCTGTAACATTTTTTATTCCTACTGCTCTTTTTCCTTCTTCTAACTCTATTACTTTATCCACTAATAAAAATGGATATCTATGTGGTATTAACTCTTTTATTTGATCTATATTTAACATTAAAATACCTCCCTATCTTTTTCTTTTGAAGGTTCCTCCTGTTTCAAGCAAGTCTAAAGAACCTAATGCAATTCCTGTTCCCTTAGCTACACAAGATAGAGGCTCGTCTGCTATTATAACTTTAATTCCCGTTCTTTCCTCTATTCTTTTATCTAGCCCGTATAATAATGAACCTCCACCTGTCATTATTATTCCTGCATCACTTATATCTGCAGATAATTCTGGCGGTGTCTTTTCTAATACTCTAAGAGCAGTTACTACTATTTGCTCTGCACATTCATCAAGAGCTTCTAGCATTTCTGAAGAATTTACAGTCATAGATTCTGGTAATCCTGTAACTAAATTTCTACCACTTATTTTCATACTTTTTTCTTCTTCTCTTTTATATGCAGTACCAATTTCTATCTTTATCTTTTCAGCACTTCTTTCTCCGATAAGAAGATTATGTTGTTTTCTCATATATCTTACTATGGCTTCATCAAATCTATCTCCACCTATTTTTATAGATTCACTTACTACAGCTCCTCCTAAAGAGATTACAGCTATATCTGCTGTACCTCCTCCTATATCTATAACCATACTTCCATTTGGCTCAGATATATCTACTCCAGCCCCAATTGCAGCTGCTATAGGCTCTTCTATAATGTATACTTCTCTAGCTCCAGCTTGGCGTGTAGCTTCTTCTACAGCTCTTTTTTCTACTTCTGTAACTCCAGTTGGAACACATACCATTATTCTAGGCATAAAAAATCTTCCAAAACCTTTTTTATCTACAACTTTATTTATGAAATAGTTCAGCATTTTTTCAGTTACATTATAATCTGAAATAACACCATCTCTTAGTGGTCTTATTGCAATTATATTACCAGGCGTTCTACCTATCATCCTTCTAGCTTCTTCACCTACTGCTAAGACAGAATTCGTTCTTTTTTCTATTGCTACAACAGATGGCTCCTCTAGTACGATTCCTTTCCCACTAACGTATACAAGTACATTAGCCGTCCCTAAGTCTATACCTATATCAGCTCGCGACATCGTTCCAACTCCTTTTATATTATTTTTATATTTAAACGTTTCATTATTTTTTTTTAAAACACTCCTATTATACAAAATATACAAAAATGTTACTTTAGTCAAGAATAATATAAAAAAGATTCATATTTTAGCAAAGCCACTAAAAAAGCCCTCTTAAAATAATTCAAAATTTAAGATACAAAAAAGAACCTTTAGAATCGATTCTAAGGCTCTTTTTCTATATTCATATGTATTTTTGATATTTAGATTTTATTTTAAAATATTAAAGAAGCTACTTTTTCAGTAGCCTCGGTTTTAACCTATATTCTTTTTTATATCTTTTTCATATTTTAGCTTAGTAGCCATTCCTCCCCTTATGTGTCTTTCAGATTTATTCTTTTCTAAAACCATTTTAACCTCTTTAGCAAGAGATGGATTTATTTCCTCTAATCGTTCTGTTACATCTTTATGAATAGTACTTTTACTCACTCCAAATGTTTTCGCAGTTTGACGGACAGTGGTATTTTTTTCTAGTATATATTTTGCTACAACGATTGCTCGTTCCTCTATATGAGATCTCAAGACTTCCCCCCCTCACATACTAGCCTTAATCATATATATGTAAGTTTACAAAAAAATATAACAGACTTAATCAAATAATTTGATTAAGTCTGTTATATTTTTTATTTAATTAAACTCATTGGATCTATTGATTGTTTTCCTTTAAAGGCTTCTATATGTACATGAGTTCCCTCTTCACTTTCAACTGGAGATGTATCTCCTACAATACCTAGAGGTTGACCTTCTTTGATCGCTTGGTCTTTTTTAACTTCAATTTTCTCATTCAAATTAGAATATACTACTACTATATCATTCTCACTTTTTACTTTTACTGATATACCATGTTTATCATCTTTAAATACATCCACTATTTTACCCGCTAATAAAGATTTTATATCTTGACCTGTATTAGCACTTACATCTAAGCCTTTATGTATTTCCCATAAATTTAATGTCTTTGAATAACTAGGCTCTTTTTCTGAATATTCTCTAGTAACTTTTTTTCCTAAAAAGCTTAATTTAGAATCACTTTCTTTTTCTTTTTCTTTTTCCTTAGCTTGTTGCAAATTTTCTTTTGATCCTGTTGTTGTTGGAACAGCATCATTATTATCTTTTTCTATTAAATGCAATTCATCCTCGTTTTTGCTATTTCTATCAGTATTATTTACAAATCCGTTATTAGAAGCTAATTCGTCTACATTGTTCTTTGTAAACCAAACTCCTCCAACTGCTAGTGAGCAGATACATGCAAATAATGCTAAGTAAAAACCATCTTTTTCTAATAGTTTTTTCTTCATAGAGCACCTCCAAATATATTTATGTATTTATATTGTTATCTTTAATTTCTATTTTTATACAATTTATGTACTTTTTTGAATTAAGATTTTATTCGAAGGGTACTATTTAATTTTTTATATTATTTGCATGAAAAATAAACCCTATAGTATATATCATTTAATATATTTCATAGAGTTTATTGTATTTTATATTAATATAAATCAATTATTTGAGTTCCTGCATAATAATGAGATAGTATCTCATGGTATTTATATCCTTCTTCAGCCATACCTTCTGCTCCCCACTGACTCATTCCTACACCATGTCCATAACCCTTTACTATGAAATCTAGATAATTATCATTAAAGTCTATATCAAAATTAGCCGAATTTAGATTTAGTATACTTCTTACATCAGTTCCTTTAATTTCTTTATTTCCTATTTTTATTTTTTCTACAGAACCTGCATCACTTGTTTTAAGTATCTTAATTTGGCTACTTAAATTATTCTCACTTATTTTTATATCACCGTAGCTTCTTCTTAAAGTGCTCACAAAGTCTTTGTTACTAATTTTTAATGTAGATACATATTTAGGTGAATAATTCTTATCATAAGGACTATCAACTGACTTTAGATATGGATATGATTGTGAAAATACTTCTTCACAATTCTCTGTTTTACCTGATGATGTTGAAAAATATAAAGTAAGTATTGGCTCATTATCATAAGTTATAATATTCCCTTTAGTTTCTTTTACAGCTTTTTCAATTTTAGAGTAAGAATTTTTCATCCACTCTTCACCATTTTTTTTCTTCAACTCATCATAACTTTTATATTCTTGGCAATGTCTATAATCAGTACAAACCACAGCATCTTTGTGTTTACTTTGATTTCCTTGTTTTTCTTTATACATTACAAAAGTTCTAGCTGCTACCGCTTGAGCTTTTAGAGCTTCTATATTGAATTCTGTAGACATTTCTCCTGCTACTACACCACACAAATATTCTTCAATGTCCATTCGCTGAGTACTACCTAATTTGTGATTATATACATTTATAATTGGTGATTTTTTATCTACTGTTTGATAATTTATCACTTTCTTTACAGTTTCATTGATAACGTTATTTTTTTGATCTAGAGGTGTTGCTTCTATTCCATCATAAGATACTATACTTATAAGTATAGGTATTGTTATAGCGCAAGCCACTACACTTGCTAAAACTATTAAAGGGTTCTTCATATACTTTTCCTCCTTGGTTTAATCCTTGTCCTTAAGTATATGAACAACCCTGTGCTTTTAGCACTATTTATTTTTATTTATCTTCTACTATTCTTATATTCCCACCTAATGCAGTTATTTTCTTATCTATATCTACATATCCTCTTTGTATATGGTATATTTCTCCTATTTCTGTTTCACCTTCTGCTATAAGTCCACATAATATAAGTGCAGCACCTGCTCTTAAATCTGTTGCATTAACCTTAGCTCCATGTAATTCTTTTACTCCATTAACAACAGCACTTCTTCCTTCTATCTTTATATTAGCTCCCATTCTATTGAACTCAGCAACGTGCATAAATCTATTTTCAAATACTGTTTCTATAGCTACACCTGTTCCGTTCGCTATTGTAAGCATCGCCATAAATTGAGCTTGAACATCTGTTGGGAATCCTGGATGTGGTAAAGTTTTTATATCTATTGGCTTTAAAACTTCAGGACCTATTACTCTTACAGATTTATCCATTTCTATTATTTCACAACCAGCTTCCTTTAATTTTGCTACTACTGGTTTTAAATGTTCCATCATTACATTTTCTATTGTTATATCACCTTTAGTCATAGCTGCTGCAACCATATACGTTGCTGCCTCTATTCTATCAGGGATTACTGTATGCTCTGCACCTTTTAATTCTTTAACACCTTTTATCTTTATAGTGTTTGTTCCCGCGCCTTTTATGTTAGCTCCCATTTCATTTAAGAAATTAGCTAAATCAACTATTTCTGGTTCTTCTGCTGCATTTTCTATTATTGTAGTTCCCTCTGCAAGGGCTGCTGCCATCATTATATTTTCAGTAGCTCCAACTGATGGAAAATCTAAGTATAACTTAGCTCCTGTTAATCCCTTAGTTGTAGCTTCTACAAATCCATGATCCATTTCTACTGTAGCGTCTAAACACTTAAATCCTTTTAAGTGTAAATCTATCGGTCTTGTTCCTATAGCACAACCTCCTGGCATAGATATTTTAGTATGATTAAATCTTGCAAGTAATGGCCCCATAACTAAGAAAGATGCTCTCATTTTTCTTACAAGCTCATACGGAGCTTCACATGTAGTTATGTTACTTGCATCTACTGTTAATATATTATCTGTGTAATCTACTTCTGCTCCTAAGTGTCTTATTAAATCCGATATAACATGTACATCTCTTAAATTAGGTACTCCTTTTATAGTAGATTTTCCGTTCGCTAATAAAGTTGCTGCTATAATTGGTAATACTGCATTTTTTGCTCCATCTATTTTAACACTACCTTTAAGTGGGTTACTCTTCTTAACTAATATTTTTGCCATTTGATTGACCTCTCCTCATTATTAATAATCTAATTTTATAATGGGCGTAGCAATATAGATGAGCGTTTTCTCATCACCTTCACTATACCTCATACCTATATTTAAATTTACCTTATTTCCCAAATATTTTAAATAATTTTCATGTAAAATTTTACTGTATGCTGTTATCGATACAAAATTTTCTTCTTCTACTCTGTCTATTTGTTCAGCATTCATATTATATAATATTTTCTCTAAAATTTCATCATATTTATTCATTTGTAACTTTTTTGTGTATTCTCCTGCTATACAGGTATTTATATCCATTTGAGATGTATGCTTCTCAAGAGTATTTTCAAGAACTGTATAAATGTCCACTATACTTTTATATACTTTATTTTCTAATATGTCAACTATTATATAGGACTCTTTAGAATTCTTTTTAATACCAATTATGGAAATGCTTTTTTCTGCCGTATTTATTTGAGCATATATTTGATTTTCCTTATTGTTCCAATTTTCTTCCCACTTTATATTACTTTCCTCTAGACCAAGATTATTAATTATTTCTATGCAAATATCTCTCATCTCATTTTTGGATATATCATAATTTATAGTTCCATTAGCTTTTATATTATAAAATTTAAAATTTGCTTGTGTATTATTGAACGTTTCTATAAGTTTATCATATTCATTATTTGATTTAATATCCGCATATGATATTAAGATTCCTGCTAGCATCAATATAAAAAAACTCATAATCAATTTTACTATTTTCATAAAAAATCCCCCTTAAAATTATCATGTTTATATCTGAATTATTGACAATTTTAAGGAGGATATACTTTATATATCTCTTAGTTTTTAGTTTTTATCTATTATTATATTTTTTTACCTATTAATACTTTCTCAAATATGTCAATTCCAACTTTATCTATAACCTTACATATTCTTTCTTCAGGATTAGCTAATTTACTGTATGTATCTAATATATCTTGTATTAATTCTACTATCTCTTCTTCTTGATATAAATTAGTTAATTTATCCCCAAATCTATATCCTCTTCCCATTCTTCCTCCAATATAAATAGCCATTCCTTGCTTATCAATTTCCATAGCTCCAAAAGGACAAACTTGAGCACATTTTCCACAATTTACACATTCTTCTTTATTCCATACTAGTTTTTTGTCTACAATCTTAACTGATTTTTGCCTACATGATTTAATACATAACCCACAATTTTCACACTTATCTTCATTAAATTTAACATATATTTGGCCAACTATGCCAATATCATTTGTATTTGCTTTTGCGCAATTATTTGGACATCCTACTAGTGTTATCTTAGTTTTTGCAGGTAAGTCATATGCGAAATATTCATCGTGTAGTTTACTACAAAGCCCTTGGGTATCATATATACCGTGTTGGCATACTGTCCCTTTACATGCAACTAATGGTCTAATTTTCTTTCCTGTTCCTCCATGATATAATTTAACTTCTTTTAAATCATTTTTTAAACTTTCTATATCTTCATATTTAATCCACGGAATTTCTACTGTCATTCTAGTCGTTAAACCTAGGTATCCTTTTCCATACTTTTGTGATAACCTAGCTAAATTACATAGTTCCTCTGATGTAAAATTTCCTGCTCTACTTAATATTCTTATAGAAAAGTATCCTTCTTGTTTTTGTGCTAATATCCCTTCTCCCTTTAGTCTTGCTATTTCATCTTTACTTATCACATCTACACCCCTATTCAAATATATATATTTATTTATAGGTTATCATACTTAATTTTTATCATCTAGCGTATTTATCCGTTTCATATATTTAATCTTATTATGAATACCATTAATTATTTTAATGATAAGAAATAAACATCAACTACTAAAATATACACAACAATTTAATCATAATAAAATTTTCTACTATAAAAAAGCCGTACATTTTATAAATGTACGGCTTTTTATCAATATTTATTATTCAACTGTTACTGATTTAGCTAAGTTTCTTGGCTTATCTACATCGCAACCTCTTTCAACTGCAACATAGTAAGATAATAATTGAAGCGGTAAAACTGTTAATATACTAGATAATATATCATCTACATTTGGTATATATATTACCTTATCAGCAGATTTTTCAACTTCTTTATTTTTTTCTTGAGCAATAGCTATTACATATGCACCTCTAGCTCTAACTTCTTCCATATTAGATACCATTTTTTCAAATAGTTCTCCTTGAGTTGCTATAGCTATTACCGGTGTTCCTTTTTCTATTAATGCTATTGTTCCATGCTTTAATTCTCCAGCAGCAAAAGCTTCTGCATGAATGTAAGATATTTCTTTTATCTTTAAAGCACCTTCCATAGCTAAGTTATAATCTAATCCTCTACCTAAATAGAATGCACTACTTGCATCTTTTAATGTTTTAGCAACATCTTCTTTGATGTAACTTTCTTGTTGTAAAGCTTGCTCTACTTTTTCTGGCATTTCTTTTAGCTTTTCTATCATATCGTTATAGAACTCTCTTGTTATAGTACCTTTCTTTATAGCAAAGTCTAATGCTATCATATAGAATGATACTAATTGAGTAGTGTAAGCCTTAGTTGATGCAACAGACACCTCTGGACCTGCCCATGTATAGAATACATCATGAGACTCTCTCGCTATAGATGATCCTACAACATTAGTTACTGATAATATTCTAGCTCCTCTATCTTTAGCATATCTTAAAGATGCTAATGTATCTGCAGTTTCTCCTGATTGACTTACTAATATCAATAATGTATTTTCATCTACAAATGGATCTCTATATCTAAACTCAGATGCTATATCAGTTATTACTGGTATTTTAGCAAACTTCTCTATAGCAAACTTTCCAACAAGCCCTGCATGATATGCAGTACCACATGCAACTATATATACTTTATTTATTTTTTCTAAGTCTTCCTTAGTCATTTTTATATCATCTAATTGGATTTCTCCATTATCATTTAATCTTCTTATTAATGTTTCTTTAACTCCATTTGGTTGCTCATATACTTCTTTTAACATAAAGTGCTCATATCCACCTTTAGATGCAGCTTCTACATCCCATGTTATTTCAGTAACTTCTTTTTGAACAACTTCTTTATTCTCATTTAAAACAGTTAATTTGTCTCCAACTATATGAACAAATTCTCCATTTTCTAAGAAGTATACGTTTCTAGTATACTTTAATATTGCCGGTATATCAGAAGCTACAAAGTTTTCTCCTTCTCCAAGACCTACTACTAATGGACTATCTTTTCTTACTGATACTAACTCATTGTTATTATCTTTACATACAACACCTAATGCATATGCTCCTCTTAATCTTTCAGTAGCCTTGTAAACAGCATCTAATAAATTTCCTTCATAGTACTTGTCTACTAAGTGAGCTACTACTTCTGTATCTGTTTGAGATAAGAATATAACACCTTCAGCTTGCAATTCTTCTTTTAATTCCATATAGTTTTCTATTATACCATTATGAACAACTGCTATTGTTCTATCCATATTAAAGTGAGGATGAGAATTTACATCAGATGGTTCTCCATGAGTTGCCCATCTAGTATGTCCTATACCTAATCCACCCTCTATTGGATTTTTTTCTAAATCCTCAGCTAATACTGCTAATCTACCTTTGAACTTTCTTATTTCTAATTCATTTCCAACGTTAACTGCAACTCCTGCAGAATCATAACCTCTGTACTCTAACTTAGAAAGCCCTTCTATTAAAACTTCTGTTGCTTGTCTGTGTCCTAAATATCCAACTATTCCACACATATTAAAATTCCTCCTAAAAATATTATTTATTTTATATATTTTTAGAGTTAGGTCATGTTGTTTAATTAAACTTGCCTTTGTCCAAAGAATTACTTCTATGTTTTAAGTAAGTTTTAACGATGATAAACACACCGCAGAGCATCCGCCGATAATTCGATAAACTCTGACCTCGTCAACTCAGCACTGATGTTATCTAACATCTATCTAGTTACTAAGTTCTGGCGCTTATAAAGAGAATACTAAGAAATCTCTTAAAATATACTCCTATTACTATTTTAGCTTTAGGATATACTTTATGGTCTTAGCATTCACTTTTAAATTACGATAGTTTTTCTTGAATAAGATTAGCTAAATTTGTAGCTAATTCTTTTATTTGACCTTCCTCTTTACCCTCTAGCATAACTCTTACTAATGGTTCTGTACCTGATGGTCTTATTAAGACTCTTCCGCACCCATCTAGTAAATTTTCTATTCGTTCTATTTCATTTTTTATTTCAGGGTACTCCATGTATCTATTCTTATTTTCATTTTTTATTCTAGCATTAACTAGTACTTGTGGGTACTCAGTCATTACTGCTGCAAGTTCTGATAGTTTTTTACCTTCTTCTAGTACTATTTGCGCAAGTACTAATGAACTTAAAGCACCATCACCTGTTGTATTATAATCTAAGAATATCATGTGGCCTGATTGCTCTCCACCTAAGTTGTATCCACTATTTTTCATTTCTTCTAAAACATATCTATCTCCTACAGCAGTTGTAGCAAGTTTTACTCCATGCTCTTTTGCTGCTATAGTAAGTCCTATGTTGCTCATTACTGTGACTACTAATGTATCTTGTGCTAATTTATTTTTCTTTTTTAAGTATATAGCACTTAATATCATTATATGGTCTCCATCAACAATTGTTCCATTTTCATCAACTGCAATTAATCTATCAGCATCTCCATCATATGCAAGACCCAGATCAGCTTTATGCGCTAGAACAGCTTCTTGTAGCTTTTGTGGATGTGTCGATCCACAGTTATCATTTATATTATTCCCATTTGGGTCACTATTTATTGTTACTACACTTGCTCCTAACTCATCAAATACTATCGGTGCAATTTTATATGCTGCTCCATTTGCACAATCTAAAACTACTTTTAATCCTCTAAAATCCACATTTATTATAGATTTTAAGTAATCTATATAATCTCTTTCTGCATCATGCATATGCATTTTTTTGCCAACTTTTTCTCCAACTGGATGATAATCTACTTTTTCTATATTATCTATATGTTCTTCTATATTTAATTCAACTTCATCATCTAACTTATATCCATCTTGATTAAAGAATTTAATGCCATTATATTCAACTGGATTGTGTGATGCTGATATTACTACTCCACAATCAGCTTCATATTTTTTTATTAAGTATGCTACTGCAGGTGTTGGAACTACTCCAACTGTTATCACATCGCATCCAACAGACATAAGTCCTGCTGTTAATGCTGATTCTAACATATCTCCAGATATTCTTGTATCTTTTCCTACTACTACTTTAACTTTTTCTTTCCCTTGAGCTAAAACATAACCTCCAGCTCTTCCTAACTTATATGCCAAATCACAAGTAAGTTCTGTATTCGCGATTCCTCTTACTCCGTCTGTTCCAAAATATTTTCTCATTAAAAATCTCCTTCCATAACGAAAAGCCTCTCAAACTATAATATATTATTATGTGCATATAAATATATTATAGTTTATTCCATAAAGACATTTTAATATATATAAACAAAAAGAACAATAGAATTAATTCTATTGTCCTATTTTTGTAATTTTTTATATAATTTTAATACTATTTTATAGCATCTGCACCTTTTTCTAAAGCTGCCTTGTTTAGTGGTACAAATTTTTCTTTACTAGGTCCAAATACCTTTTTGAAAGCTTCTAAAACTGAATCAATTTCTACAGTTGAATCTGTTTTTAAGTACGCTCCTAGCATTATCATATTTGCAACTCTAGGATTTCCTAATTCTGCAGCTATATCATTTGCTGGTATATAATGAACTTCAACGTCATCTCTTTGTACTTTTTTCTCTATAAGAGAACTATTTACTAGTATTTTCCCGCCTGGTTTAACTTCTTGCTCAAATTTTTCAAGTGATGGTAAGTTCATAACTATTGCACAAGTAGCATCTCCTGTTATAAGAGGAGAACCAACTGGATTATCAGATACAGTTACTGCACAGTTAGCTGTACCTCCACGCATTTCTGGTCCATATGATGGTAACCAAGAAACTTCTTTACCTTCTAACATTCCTGCATAAGTAAGTAATTGTCCCATAGACATAACACCTTGACCACCGAATCCTGCACATATTACTCTAGCTGTAGACATATTACTTCACCTCCCCATTAAGATCAATATCTTTTATATTACCTAAAGGATAGTACGGCATCATATTGTCTCTTAACCATTGTAGAGAATCATTTGGTGCTAATCCCCAGTTAGTTGGACATGTAGATAATACTTCTACTATACCAAATCCTAATCCTGCATGTTGAACTTGGAAAGCTTTCTTTATAGCCTTTTTAGCTTTTCTAACATTAGCAGGTGTATCTACAGAAACTCTCTCTACAAATACTGCTCCTGTTAATGTAGATAACATTTCAGTCATTTTTATTGGGAATCCTTGCGTATCTATTTGTCTTCCATTCGGAGCTGTAGTAGCTTTTTGGCCAACTAATGTAGTTGGAGCCATTTGCCCACCAGTCATTCCGTATATAGCATTGTTTACAAATATTGTAGTGAATTTTTCTCCTCTAGCTGCAGCATGAACTATTTCAGCTGTCCCTATTGAAGCTAAATCTCCATCTCCTTGATATGTGAACACTGTTTTATCCGGTTGAATTCTCTTTATACCTGTAGCAGCTGCTGGTGCTCTACCATGAGATGCTTCTTGCATGTCACAGTTAAAGTAGTTGTATGCTAAAACCGAACATCCAACTGGAGCTACCCCTATAGTATCTCCTAGTACATCTAATTCTTCTAATACTTCTCCTACTAATCTATGGATTATACCATGAGTACATCCTGGACAATAATGAGTTTGAGCATCTGTTAAACCTTGAGTTTTCTTAAATACAACTGACATTATTTAACACCTCCTACAGCTAATTCACTTTCTACTACTTCTCTAGCCTTGTTAGCTATTCCTTCTGGATCTGGTACCATCCCTCCAGCTCTTCCATAGAAATGTACAGGTAATCTTCCTTCAACAGCCAATCTCACGTCTTCTACCATTTGACCCATACTCATTTCAACAGTTAATAAGTCTCTAGCTGCTGGTATTTTGTTGAATGCTTCAACTGGGAATGGCCATAAAGTTTTAGGTCTTATAAGACCAGCTTTTATTCCTTCCGCTCTTAACATATCTATAGCATTTTTTACTATTCTTGATGTAGTACCATAAGCTACGAATACTAATTCAGCATCTTCTGTTTGGTACATTTCATAATCAACTTCATTCTTTTCTATTTCCTTGTATTTAGCTTCTAGCTTTATACAATGTTGTTCTAATTCTTCTGGTTGTAAGTATAATGAATTTATTACATTAGGCTTTCTTTGACCTTTAGTTCCTGTAGTTGCCCAATCTTTAACTGGTAATTCTCTAGTCTTAGGAGCTTTAAATTCTACTGGCTCCATCATTTGACCTATCATACCATCTGCAACTACCATAACTGGAGTTCTATAGAAATCTGCAACATTAAATGCTTCCATTATCATATCAACTGCTTCTTGAACAGTAGCTGGAGCATAAACTGGAGTTCTATAATCTCCATTTCCTCCACCTCTTGTAGACATGAAGTAGTCAGCTTGAGAAGGTTGTATTCCACCTAATCCTGGACCACCTCTCATTACGTTAACTATAACGCAAGGAAGTTCAGCCCCTGCAGCATAAGTTATACCTTCTTGCTTTAATGCTATTCCTGGAGAAGATGAAGAAGTCATAACTCTTGCTCCTGTACCTGCTCCACCATATATCATATTTATAGCAGAAACTTCTGATTCTGCTTGAACGAATACTCCTCCAACATTAGGTAACTCTTTAGCCATATATTCTGGTATTTCATTTTGTGGTGTTATTGGGTAACCGAAGAAATATTTACATCCAGCTTCTATAGCTGCTTTACCAAATGCTTCGTTACCTTTCATAAGTATCTTAGCCATTAAAATTGCCCCCTTTAATTTTTAATTAGTCTCTCTCTACTGTTATAACTGAATCTGGACACATAGTAGCACAATTTGTACATCCTATACACTTATCCATATCAACAACTGTTGCTGGATTATATCCTTTTTTATTAATTCTACTATTATCCATAGATACAATTTTCACTGGACATGCTTCTATACATAATCCACAACCTTTACAAAGGTCCTGATCAAAAAATACTGTTCCTTTAGCCATGTTCCTATGCCCTCCTTAAAATTTTTCTATATATTTGAGCTCAAATTACATCCAATCTTCTCTCATATAAAGCTTAATAGGGAATACTTCCCCTTCTAAATCCTTTGGTAACTCCGGTACAAGGTTTTCCATACATACAACATACTTAATTGGTATATTGCATAGCGTTGATACTTCTTCTACCAATGCTTGACCTCTTAATATATCATCTATAGTAGTTGATCTAATAAGATGCGTATTATTTATCAAACCTGTAACCTTAAGTCCTGAAGATTTTTCTATTGCTTTTATATGATCGATGACCTTGTTAGCAGTCTGAGTTTGCTCTCTATTTGCATTTACTACACAAAACATATCATAATCATTTTTTTCTATTAAATGGCTGAACCTTCCTACAACCCTAGCACCTACATTATCTCCACCAACATCCATTACATAATCATAAGATTTATCATTTATTGGTGCTGAAATCTGTCCTGATATTGCTGGTAAGTCTAGTGTTGGAGCATCTATTGAACTATCTATAGGAAGTATATCTAGAGATTTTAATAATTCTTTTTTCTCTCTTGTTCTAAAGTAAACATTCACTACATCTAAGTCCGATAGTGCAACTTTACCATCTACTTCACTTCTCAGCTTAGTAACATAGTTTATAGCAAATTCACTTTTCCCACTTCCATAATGTCCTATTATGATTCTTATTCTGTTATCGTTGGTTATCATTAATCTCACCTATTAAGTCATATAATTAAATTCATATATGTTATTTGTTTAATGCGCTTGTCTATATTTTTATATGCATTCTACTGCACAACCATATACTTGAGGTTCTTCTTCCTTATTTAGAACTCTAAGTCCTCCTTGAGCTAATGCTATCATCTCATCTTCACCTGGATAAACCTTTACATCAGATATAAATTTAACTCTATCTTCTATCATGCTTGTAAATAACTTAGAATAAGCTATTCCTCCAGTTAATAATATTGCATCTACATTTCCTTTAAGTACAGATGCGCATGAACCAATTTCTTTACTTACTTGGTAAGCCATTGCTTCATAAATTAATTTAGCTTTGTCATCACCATTAGTAATTCTTTCTTCAACATCTCTACCATCATTAGTATTTAAGTATCCTACTAATCCACCATTACCTTTTATTCTCTTTTTAATTTCATCTTGAGTATATTTACCACTAAAACACATTTTTACTAAGTCTCCCACTGGTAAACCACCACTTCTTTCTGGAGAAAATGGTCCTTCCCCATCTAAAGCATTAGCAACATCTATTACTTTACCCTGTTCATGAGCTCCTACAGATATTCCTCCACCCATATGAGCTACTATAAAGTTACTGTCACTGTATTCCTTATTTAGTTCCTTAGCAGCTCTTCTAGCTATAGCTTTTTGATTTAGTGCATGGAATATACTTTTTCTATCTATTTCAGGTATTCCTGATACCCTAGCTACCTCATTCATTTCATCAACAACAACAGGGTCTACTATATATGATGGTATATTAACTTCATCCCCTATTTGCTTAGCTATAATTCCACCTAAGTTTGATGCATGTTCTCCTAACACACCAACTCTTAAATCTTCTATCATCGCTTCATTTACAACATACGTTCCACCTTGTATAGGTTTAAGAAGTCCTCCTCTACCTACTACAGCATGTAACTCAGATGTTTTCACTCCACCTTCTTCTAATACTTCTTCTATTACTTTCTTACGGAATTCAAATTGATCTGATATTTTTTCATATTGGCCTATTTCTTGAGAAGAATGTGTTAAAGTTTTTTCAAATACTAAATCCTCATTGTCAAACACAGCTATTTTAGTTGATGTTGAACCAGGATTTATTGTTAGTATTTTAAATACATTATTCATATGCTGTACCCCCTAATATATTAAGCTTTAGCTGCCATTAATACACCTAAAGCTATTGAATTTAACTTAGTTTCTTCATTATCAGCTCTTGAAGTTAATATTACAGGTGCTTTAGCTCCTACTATAAGTCCTGCATTTTTTGATTTAGAGAAAAATACTAATGATTTATATAATATATTCCCTGCTTCTATATCTGGAGCTAATAATATATCTGCTTTACCTGCTACTGGATGATTTATACCTTTGTGATTTGCAGCTTCTAATGATACTGCGTTGTCTAATGCGAAAGGTCCACCTACTATACAGCCTTCAATTTCCCCTCTTTCACACATTTCTTCTAATTCTTTTGCATCTATTGTATCTTGCATTTTAGGATTTACTTTTTCTTTGGCACATAGCGCAGCTACCTTTGGTTTTTCTATATCCAATGCATGTGCTACTATGCATGAATTTTCTATAATTTGTTTTTTAATATTTACATCTGGCGCTAAATTCATCGCTGCATCAGTTACTAAAAATAATCTGTCATATCCCTCTATATCAAATACTGCAACATGACTTAATACATTTCCAGTTCTTAAACCAACCTCTTTATTTAACACTGCTTTTAATATTATAGATGTATCTACTAATCCCTTCATTACCATATCTGCTTTACCTTGTGATACTAATTCAACTGATTTTAGAGATGCTTCTGATAAGTCTTTTATGTCTATTAATTCATAGTTATTAAGATCTATATTTATACTATTTGCTATTTCTCTTGTTTTTTCTATATCCCCAACTAAAATAGCGTTAGCTATTTTCTCTTTTCTAGCCATTTCAACAGCCATTAAAACTTCTTTATCTTGGCAACATGCCACAGATATAGTTTTAGGCCCTCTTTCTCTTGCATATTTTATTACTTCTTCAAAGTTTCTCATTTACTCCCACCTCATTTTTGATATCTAATAAAAAATTATTTTTCTGACTTTTTCTCATAGTTCCTAGTTAATACATAACGCAGTTTAGTTATTTAAATAATCATATCTATCCCTTATATTCTATAGAAAGATACTATTCTTATTTATACAGAGTATAATTTATTTATTTTTTATTATATTATGATGTGACTAAATACTGATAATTAAATTTAGAGTACATTTTGTTTAGAATACTTTAATGTTCTCAATATAATCTGTACATGTTGTGTTCTATATTTTAATTATACATTTTTCAGCAACGTTTTCCTAGTCATTTAAGATTTGTTTGATTTTTCTGACTATTCCCCTTTAATTGCTATTCCCTTTTATATTATTACTAAAATAAATAAGATGCAACAAAAATATCTTTTTTTTTCGTTAAAACGATATTTTCTGTTGCATCTTCATTTAAAGATAGCCTATATTATTCTGTTTTATTTGAATCAACAACTATATTTTTAAGATCATATTTCAAATCATATTTTATATCATACTTATCATCTTCACTAATTACTTGGGATAAGTCTATATATAATACTATATCTGATTTTGTTATAGTTCCTACACTCTCTAAATATTCAATGTTAACATTGACCTTATCTGGTACCTTTATAGTTGTTACATCTATATTATTTTCATTGTTTCTTATCTCAATTTCCTCTGATCTATATACAAATTCTTCTTTAATTACTTCTAAATTATTTGATTTTATGGTAATATATTTAGTTTCTGTTGCTACACCTTCTGGAATACTTAGGTATATATCCTTTGAAGTACTATTGTTTAAATCCTTTATATCTATAACCTGAGTCTCTATATACTCAAGTTTATCTATAATGTCTCTTTTACCCTTTACGCTTATACTATTCTTACTTAATGTATAATCTTTTAGATTGGCTTCAGAGTTACTCTGTTCATCAAACTTAATTTTTATAGGAACGTCTTTTTCCTTTAACAAAGTAGCACTCACTATGACAGATGTTCGTTGTAACTCTACACCCTCAACTTCATTACCCTCTTCATCTATAGGCATTAAGCCTATTTGAGCGGAAAAATCATTAGTTTTTGAGCCTACATCCAATATGCCTATAACTTTCTGAACTTGATCAACTAAAACCCTTGGTCCTGATACGTCTATACTATTTTGATCTTTATCTATACTTACAGTATCTATATTTTCTTTTGATTTACCTTGTGCTTGTATCTCTATACTTCTTTCTTCTGCTACTACTTTCTCTAGGTTAACTATAATAACATTATTTTTAAATTCATGAGTAACTCTTTCTGAAGTACTTGCTTTTAAATATATATCATTTTTTCCTTCTATTGGATTATTTATTTGTCCATATACATGTATATTTTCTTTCTTAATCTTTTGTATATTTGAAAGTTTTCCAGATATAGATATATCTGTAGTTAACTCAATATCCGGATAAATTACAAGATCTTTTTCTTTTAAATCATCCATATTGCTTATAACTATAGGAACATCTTCAAATAACTTAGTTTCTTCTGGGTCTACTACAGCCATAACATATAGCCATAATAAAAGAGCACTTAGCAGGGATATTAATTTTATTTTGGTATTATTTTTAAATTTATCCATCATTTGAATATACCACCTTTAAAAAAGCTTTTCTCATCTGCTTTAGCCTTTAAATTACTTCTTAGTATATTTATCATTCTATCTTTTGATATGTTTCTATATAACTTCCCTGCTTTAGCTATAGATACATCTCCTGTTTCTTCTGAGACAATAAGTGATATACAGTCTGAAACCTCACTGACACCTATTGCAGCTCTATGTCTAGTCCCTAAATCCTTACTTAAGTCTTTACTCTCGGTCAACGGCAAGAAACATGCTGCTGCCTTTACTTGCGAATCCCTAATAACAACCGCCCCATCGTGTAACGGAGTATTTGGGATAAATATATTTATTAATAACTGCCTTGATACTTCACCATCTATACTAGTTCCTGTATTTATTATCTCACCTATCTTAGTCTGTCTTTCCATAATAATAAGAGCCCCAATCTTTTGCCTTGATAATGAATATAAGGATTCAACTATTTCTTCTATTGTTTTATTAAACGATTCTTCTGGTGTATTTGGACCATTTTTCATAAAGAAATTAAACTTAGTTCTACCTATATGTTCAAGCCCTGCTCTAAGTTCTGGCTGAAAAATTATAAGAGCCGCTATGACTCCAAACTCAAGAGCATTAACTAATATCCAATGAAGAGTATGTAATTTAAAAGTATTACTTATTTGGGTACCTACTAATAAAAATAGTATTCCTTTTAAAACTTGTGCCGCTCTTGTATCTTTTATAAACATAAATATCTTATAAAATATATATGCAACTATTGATATGTCAATTATGTCATTTATTGTTATTCTAAAAATTATATCAAAAAAACCACTTAAAAAATAATTTATATCCAACACAGTTTTATCCTCCTGTTTGACAAGTTCTTAATTATTTACACTATGTATTATACTATATTAATCTAACTATATACAAATTAATTACATTATATAATTATATAAAAAAAAAGTTTCACTAAAGTGAAACTTTTTTTATTGGTGAGCGCACAGGGATTCGAACCCCGGACACACGCCTTAGAAGGGCGTTGCTCTATCCAGCTGAGCTATGCACCCATATTATTTATATGGAGCGGGAAACGAGATTCGAACTCGCGACTTCAACCTTGGCAAGGTTGCGCTCTACCACTGAACTATTCCCGCATATTTAATTGGCGACCTGGAAGGGGCTCGAACCCTCGACCTCCAGCGTGACAGGCTGGCATTCTAACCAACTGAACTACCAGGCCGCATAATGGTGGGACTAACAGGGCTCGAACCTGTGACCCCCTGCTTGTAAGGCAGGTGCTCTCCCAGCTGAGCTATAGTCCCATAAGTTTAATCTGGAGCGGGTGAAGGGGATCGAACCCTCACAGCTGGCTTGGAAGGCCAGAACTCTACCATTGAGCTACACCCGCGTATTTAATTTTTTTGGTGACCCATAGGGGAATCGAACCCCTGTTACCGCCGTGAAAGGGCGGTGTCTTGACCGCTTGACCAATGGGCC